>JAKJAE010000073.1 GCA_022707665.1 Chloroflexota bacterium | reverse complement strand
GCTCACCGCATCCTCGCCGTCGGTGGAGGCGCCCGGAACCGGTTATGGCTGCAGATCGTGAGCGACGTTGCGGGCATCGCGCTCGAAGTCCCCGAGCAGCAGATCGGCGCGAGCTACGGCGACGCTTTCATGGCCGGTGTGGGCATCGGCGCGTTCCACGACCTGACCGAGGTCGCACATTGGGTCAAGAACGGGCGATGGATCGTGCCCGCCGATCCGAGACCCACGGCGTACGAGACCACCTACGCGATCTATCGCGCGCTGTACACACAGACTGCGGACCTGATGCACCGGCTGGCGGCTATCTAGACAGGCCTATCGCAGCTCGTAGTAACCGCTTCAGCGGTTCTGCCGGCTCTACCTGCGCACCACCGGCGCGCGCCAGGCCGTGCGGAGAACTAACACTCGGAGAGGTGACGATGACGATTCCCTGGACCCTGGACCTGTTCGGTACGGATAAGCCCATCATCGCGATGTGCCACCTGAATGCATTGCCAGGCGACCCCAAGTATGACCAGGCCACCGGGATGGCGGACGTGATCGCCTGGGCGCGGAAGGATCTCCTGGCGCTGCAGGACGGCGGCGTCGACGGCGTGATGTTCTCCAACGAGTTCAGCATGCCCTATCTGACCAAGGTGGAGACGGTGACCGTGGCGGCGATGGCGCGCGTGATCGGTGAGTTGCTGCCCGACATCCGCATCCCCTTCGGTGTGAACGTGCTTTGGGATCCGGCGGCGTCGCTCGACCTGGCTGTGGCGACCGGCGCGCGCTTCGTGCGCGAGATCTTCTCCGGCGTCTACGCCAGCGACTTTGGCCTTTGGAATACGAACTGCGGCGCCGTTGTGCGCCACCAACATGCCATCGGCGCTCAAGACGTGAAGCTGCTCTTCAACATCGTCCCCGAGGCGGCTCAATACCTGGGCGGGCGCGACATCGTCTCCATCGCCCGATCGACCGTCTTCAACCACCGGCCCGACGCTCTGTGTGTCTCGGGCCTGATCGCCGGCGCCAGTACCGACGCGCAGACCCTCAAGGCCGTCAAGGACATCGTCCCCGGCACCATTGTCTTCGCCAACACCGGCGTCAAGCTCAGCAACGTCGAGCAGCAGCTCGCCATCGCCGATGGCGCCGTGGTTGGCACCACGTTCAAGATAGATGGCGTCTTCGAGAACCACGTCGATGAAGCCCGCGTCCGAGCCTTCATGGACCGCGTCCGGGAGCTTCGGTAGGCCCATGCCGTTGCGTATCCCCCTGTCGGGACTACAATGGCCCCAGGGGCAGTGACCGGCGGTCAGCCAAATTGGTTCGCAGGTAACGGTTCATCGGTTCTCCTGCCGCCCAGTCTGCTGGGCGTGCCTGCTGAGGCTCCGGATCGACCGAGGCCGCACCTACGAACCCCAAACATCAGATGAACTAAGCACGAGAGACCGGTGATCAGGGCTCAGCCCGATTGGGATCTGTGGTTTGACCCTGTCACCACCCCCCTGATCACGAGTCTGTCTGGCAGACAACCGGAGGCAAGTGCACCCATGTACATCATCGGCAAAGAAGAGGTTGACGCAGTCCAGCGGGTGATCGAGTCGCGCCAGCTCTTCCGCTATCGCGGAGGCGAGGGCGGCGAGTCGGACACCTTTGAAAAAGAATGGCGCGAGAAGATCGGGACGGAGTACGCCATCGCCGTGACCAGCGGCACCGCAGCGTTGATCATGGGGCTCGTGGGCCTTGGAATCGGGCCCGGTGATGAGGTCATTGTCCCGGCCTACACGTACATGGCCACGCCGCTGGCCCCGCTCGCGGTCGGTGCCGTTCCCATCATCGCCGAGGTCGATGCCTCGCTGACGATCGATCCCAGGGACGTCGAGCGCAAGATCACGCCCCGGACCAGGGCCATCATCCCCGTCCACATGGTTGGCCTGCCCAGCAATATGGACGCCATTATGGACATTGCAGCCCGGCACAACCTGAAGGTGCTGGAGGATGCATGCCAGGCCGATGGCGGCGCCTACGGTAGCAAGCGCCTGGGTGCCATCGGCCACGCGGGCGCTTTCTCGTTCAACCACTTCAAGATCATGACCTGTGGTGAGGGCGGCGCCCTGGTGACCGATGACCGCGAGGTCTACGAACGGGCCCTGATCTTCCACGATGGCGGCAGCTCGTTTCGGAACCACGCCGCAGAGCTCCAGAGCCCTATCTTCGCGGGGTGGAACTTCCGCATCAACGAGATCCTTAGCGCGATCCTGCGAGTCCAGCTCACGCGCCTCGACGGCATGCTCGACGCGATGCTGACGGAGAAACGAACGATCATCGAAGCGCTCAACGGCACCGGACCCTTCACGTTCAACCCGATCCACGACGTTGAGGGCGACTGTGGCACCACGGTGGCCCTGCTGTTCGATAGCGAGCCCACGATGCGCCGCTTCCTCGACGGTGTCCACGCTGTTGGCGTGAGCGCTGACACGCCAATCGACAGCGGTCGCCACGTCTACAGCAACTGGGAGCCCATCATGAGCCAGCAGGGTGCTCATCATCCGGCCTTCGACGCCTACCAGCTCGCTCCCGAGCCAGTGGCTTACTCAAAGGACATGTGCCCACGCACGCTCGACGTCCTGTCGCGCACGGCTTACCTTCATACCGACCCCACGCGCACTCGCGAGGATCTGGACGCCATGATCTCGAAGGTGAAACAGGTGGCGGCGGGGCTCTAGAATCAGAGAATAAAGAATCAAGAAGCAGCCAATCAAGGAGATCTCACCTGATGCCTGATTACCCACGGATCGCGACGCTTCGAACACCGGAGGCGTTTTCTGCACAGCTCAAGGCACTTGGCCTCCATCTGGGCTTTGACGCCGAGATGGCAACCGGACCGGAGACGCCACTGGCACGGCCCGCCACCCTGAAGGATGGCTTCACCATCGGCAACCGCTTCTGTGTGCTGGCGATGGAGGGCTGGGATGGCACGCCCGATGGGCTTCCCACCGACCTGACCCAACGTCGGTGGCGCAACTTTGGCCTGAGCGGGTGCAAATTGATCTGGGGCGGCGAAGCTACGGCTGTGCAGCCCGACGGGCGCGCGAACCCAAACCAACTGCTGATCTCGCCGGACACGGTCGGTGCCCTTGCCGCGCTGCGTGAGACGCTCGTCGATGCCCACCGCGAGCGGTATGGCACCGCCGACGATCTGCTCGTGGGGCTGCAGCTCACCCACTCGGGACGCTTCTGCAAGCCCACGTCGTGGACCAAGCTTGAGCCCAGAATTGCTTACCATCACCCCCTGCTCGATCCAAAGTTCGGCATCCCCGCAGACGCGCCCGTCATCAGCGACGACGATATCCGCCGTCTGATTGATCGGACCGTTGCGGCGGCGAAACTGGCACAGCAAGCAGGCTTTATGTTCGTCGACGTGAAACACTGCCACGGCTACCTGGGGCACGAGCTCCTCAGTGCCAGGACCCGTCCTGGTCCTTACGGTGGCAGCTTCGAGAACCGCACCCGCTACCTGCGGGAAATCGCGGGCGGAATCCGCGCCGAGGTGCCGGGTATGCGGATCGGCGTACGGGTCAGCGCATTCGACTTCGTGCCGTTCCGTCCGGGACCCGATGGCGTGGGCGAGCCGGTGCCCTTCGACGGCCCGACGTATGACTACGCCTTCGGCGGCGATGGCACCGGTGTCGGCATTGACCTGTCCGAGCCGTTCGCCTTCGTCGATCTCCTTGCCGAGCTGGGAATCGAGCTCGTGTGCGTGACTGCGGGCAGCCCCTACTACGTCCCACACATCCAGCGCCCGGCGCTCTTCCCACCCTCGGATGGCTACGAACCGCCCGAGGATCCGCTGGTTGGTGTTGCACGGCAGATCTGGGTCACCGCACAGCTCAAGCAGCACCGGCCCGATCTGTGCTTCGTGGGATCGGGCTACTCCTACCTGCAGGAGTGGCTGCCCAACGTCGCGCAACACGTCGTTCGCACGGGTCAGGCCGATTTCGTCGGGTTGGGGCGCATGGTGCTTCCCTACCCCGACTTCGCTGCCGACGCTCTGGTAGGGCATGCCCTGGATCGCCGGCGCATCTGCCGCACCTTCAGCGACTGCACCACCGCGCCCCGCTCGGCCCTGCCCTCCGGCTGCTATCCGCTCGACGATTTCTACAAGCAGCGACCCGAGAAGGCACAGCTCGACGAGGCGAAGCGGAAGCTAAAGAGTGCGTCATGACAGCCCGAAGCACGAAGGTAAGTCGCCAGGGATAAGGTGAGAACCCCGCCTCGAAAGGACCTCGAATGTCTCGAAAACGCTATGTACAGGTAGGGCTGGGCGGACGGTCAAAAATGTACCTCTACGGCATCCTGCAGACCTACGCCGACACATCTGAGATGGCTGCAGTCTGCGACGTCAACGAGGGCCGCATCGCCCTCGCGGTCGAGGAAGCGCGTGAGATGGGTGCGGCGGTGAAGGGTTATCCCGCCCGCAGCTTCGACCAGATGATCGCCGAGACCAAACCCGATACGGTCATCGTCACGACGAAGGACTGCTTTCATGACGTCTACATCGTCCGCGCCATGGAGCTGGGCTGTGACGTCATCACCGAGAAGCCGATGACCACCGACGCAGAGAAGTGCCAGCGCATCATCGATGCCCAGCGAGCCACCGGGAAACGCTGTCGCGTGACGTTTAACTACCGCTACTCGCCGCCGCGCACTCAGATGAAAGCACTGCTTATGTCGGGCGTGATTGGCGAGGTCCTCTCGCTCGACTTCCACTGGCTCCTCGATACGCGCCACGGTGCCGACTACTTCCGGCGCTGGCACCGCAACAAGGAGAACTCCGGCGGGCTGATGGTTCACAAGGCCACCCACCACTTCGACCTGATCAACTGGTGGCTTGCCTCGGTGCCCGAGGCCGTCTTCGCTCAGGGTCACCGACGCTTCTACACACCCCAGACCGCCGATCGCTTCGGCCTCACGAACCGTACCGAGCGCTGCCTCACCTGCCCCGAGACAAACTGCCGCTTCCGCCTCGATATGGCCGCCCACGAAGGACTTAAGCGTCTTTACCTGGACAACGAGGTCTATGATGGTTACTTCCGCGACCGCTGCGTCTTCAGCGATCTGATCGACATCGAGGACACGATGGCCCTGGTCGTCGACTACCAGAACGGCGCCAAGATGAGCTACTCGCTCAACGCCTTCATGCCGTGGGAGGGCTACACCGTCTCGATCAATGGCACGCGTGGACGCTTGGAACACACCACCGTCGAGTCCTCCTACATCAACGCCGATGGCACAGTGCCTGGCCAGACAGTCGAACGCGGCACGCACATCCGCATCATCCCGCACTTCAGCCCATCCTACGATGTGGACGTCTGGACGTCGCGTGGCGGCCACGGAGGCGGCGACGGACGTATCCTCGAGGACCTCTTCGGCGAAAACCCACCCGCCGATCCCTATCTGACAGCAGCCGACCAGCGTGCGGGCGCCTACTCCATCCTGACCGGTGTTGCAGCCAACGCCTCGATGCGCACAGGCAAGCTGATCCGGATCGACGACCTGGTGCACGACATCGGTATGCCCGACTACGCCCCCATGCCATCCGATAGCGAGCCGCTCTCCTTTGACGAAGTGCCTCCGGTTGACATTCCACAGCCAGAGGAATAGGTCCTGTATGGACTCACGCCAGGACCCCAGGATCGCGGACCGCGTTCCTGACCTGCCGGCTACCGGCATCTGACAGGATCTGAGGAGGACGGCTATGGCAGAGCTGAATGCGGAAAACGAAGCCACCTACCGTGCACTGGCGCGGCAACTGGATGCGATGCCCAACGGCTTCCCGGCGACGCAGACAGGCGCCGAGTTGCGCCTGCTTGCATGGATGTTCACGCCTGAGGAGGCCCGGCTCGGCAGCGTGATGACCATGGAGCCCGAATCCCCGGATGCCATCGCCTCTCGCGCTGGCGTTGAGCCCCGGGCTGCCGCCCGTACGCTCAAGGACATGGTCCGCCACGGCCTGGTCACGATGCAGCGTGGTGACCGGGTCCTGCTGTTCGCGCTGATGCCCTTCGTTGTGGGGTCCTACGAAGCACAGCTTCCACGGATGGATGCCGAGATGGCGGCGCTCTTCGAGGCCTACTTTCGGGATTCGCAGGGCATGCAGGCCGTCCCGGGACCCTCGGTGCACCGGGTGCTGCCAGTGGGCGAAGCCATCGGCAACAACGTCGAAATCCATCCCTATGAACGGGCCGCAGCCCTCGTTGAGAGCGCCAAGTCGTGGGGCGTGCGTCAGTGCATCTGCCGCACACAACAGCACCTCCTTGGAAAAGGATGCGATGCGCCCATCGAGAACTGTATGGTCTTCGCCCCGGTCGAGGGTGCCTTCGATGGCTCGGATGTCAACCGCGCGATTACCAAAGACGAGGCGCTGCGCATCCTGCGCGAGGCCGAAGAGGCCGGCCTGGTCCATAGTGTGAGCAATCACCGCTCGGGCCAGTACTACATCTGCAACTGCTGTACCTGTTGCTGCGGCGTGCTCCGTCGCGTCGCTGAGTTCGACGTCCCAACTGCAATCGCCCGCTCTGCATTCCTTGCCGTGGTCGACGAGACACTCTGCATCGGCTGCGGTGCGTGTGAGGATCGCTGCAAGTTCGGCGCGATCGCCGCGACCGGGGGCGTGGCGGTGGTCGATCCGATGCGCTGCGTTGGATGTGGGCAGTGTACGCTTGTCTGCCCCGTTGATGCCATCAGCCTCACCCGTCGGCCCGAGGACGACCTCCTCGTTCCGCCGCTCGATGAGGCCGCGTGGCAAGCAGAACGAATGGCACATCGACTCTGATCTCCCTCCCTCCAGGGCGTTCTGACGCCCTGGGGGGAGGGCTGGGGAGGGGGGGCTCCTCTAGCAGTAGTCACCCCTCGTCTTTCCCGCCACATCGGAACACAGTTGACAGTGAATCTGCGAGAGCAGAAGGAGCGGACATGACATCAAGAAAGAGAGCCCAGGGCGTTGCCCTCGTTACTGGCGCCAGCCGCAAGGCCGGCATCGGCGCAGCAATCGCCCGCTCCCTCGCCCGCGACTGGGACGCCGTCTTCATCACCTACTACCGTCCTTACGACCACGAATCGGGCCTGGTCTACAGTCCCAACCCGGATGACCCGCAGGAGCTCCTCGCCGAGTTGCGCGGCCTGGGTTGCCAGGCCGAGGGGCTCGAGGTGGATCTCTCCGATCCCACTGCACCGGCGCGCCTGTTCGAGACCGTCGAGCACACCCTTGGACCGGTGCAAGTCCTCGTCAACAATGCTACCTACTCGATGCAGGGCGGCATCGATGCTCTGACCGCCGAGCAGCTCGACCGCACCTACGCTGTCAACTTGCGCGGTATGGCGCTCATGTGTGTCGAGTTTGTTCGGCGCTACCGCAAGGCTCTCGGGGAGCACACAGATGCAGCGGGAACGACAAGCACGTTCGGACGCATCGTGAACCTCACGTCGGGCCAGTCGTTGGGTCCGATGCCCGGCGAGCTTGCTTACGTTGCGACGAAGGGCGCGGTCGAAGCCTTTACGCTCAGCCTCAGTGCCGAGGTAGCATCGCTGGGGATCACGGTGAACGCCGTTGACCCGGGCGTTACCGATACTGGCTGGATCTCGCCTGACCTCAAAGCGCGATGGGAATCCCAGGCGCCTCTGGGCAGGTTGGGCATGCCTGACGATGCCGCTCGACTGATTCGCTTCCTCGCTTCCGCAGAAGCCGGTTGGGTCACGGGCCAGGTCATCCATTCGCATGGAGGCTTTCTGGTCTAGGCGCCCTCAGGTGGCGGGAACCCGTCGCCCCGTCCGGTACAGCACCCAACGCATCCACAATTCCAGGGGAGTCCTATGCGCGCACGATATGTCATGGGGATCGATCTCGGCGGCGGCGGGGGCCGCTGCCTAGTCGTAGACACCGAAACCAGTACGGCAGTGATGAGCAGCCGTAGCTGGAATCACACTCGCGCCCCGGCGTACTGGCCCTGGGCCTTTGACCTCGATGTCGACCTCGTCTGGCGTGCTGTCGGAGAGATGTCCCGCGAGGCCCTCGCCCGGGCCGGGGCTGCCGCGGACGGGATTGCGGCTGTCGGCATCGCCTCGATGCGCCACGGCATGGTCGTCATCGATGCCGCTGGATCCCCCCTCTTTGGCACCCCCACCCTGGATGCGCGCGCCGGGGTCATTGCCCTCCAGTTGAGCAACGACCGGGGCGAGGAGATCTACCGGCGCACAGGACGCTGGCCCAACCCGATCCTCTCCGGCGTACGCTTGCTCTGGCTCGCTGAACACGCCCCCACGACACTGGCGCGTGCATCGGCTGCCCTGGGCCTTGCCGATTGGCTGGGATACCGGCTATCCGGAGCCATCACCGCCAGCCGGACCCTTGCAGGCGAATCAATGGCCTACTCCCTCGAGCAGCAGGCGTGGGACGACGACCTGATCGCGTCGCTGGGACTGCCGCGCCACCTGTTCCCCGATCTTGTCGACGCCGGGACTACGATCGGCATGCTCTCAGATAACGCCGCTCGGCACCTTGGCCTGAAGGCCGGCATCCCCGTCGTCAGTGCCGGGGCCGACACCCAGTGCAGCCTCCTCGCAATGGGCACCGTCGCATCAGGACAGGTGGGCGTCGTCACCGGCACGACGGCATCGGTCATGGCTGTCACCAGCGCGCCAGGCATTGATCCCCACAAGCGCCTCTGGACCGGCATGCACGCCGTGCCGGGCCGCTACGTGCTGGAGAGCAACGCGGGAGCGATGGGCCGGGCGCTCGACTGGTTGGCAGCCTCGTGGTATGGCGACGCGCCGAACCCGGTCGCAGCGCTCTGCGCCGAGGCCGCTACGGTACCGCCGGGGGCCTACGGAGTCCTTTCGACCGCCGGGGCCCACCTCTTCGATGCTACAGCACTCAGCTTACCCACCGATACGTTGACCTTCGCAGCAACGAGCGCCACCGGCGACGCCGCAGGACGCGCTGCTATGGCGCGCGCCGTTCTGGAAGGTATGGCCTATGCGGTTCGCGCCAATGTCGAACAAGTGCAGCGGGTCTCGGGCCAGCCCCTGGACGGGATCGGCTTGACCGGCGGCATGGCCCGCAGTCAGGTCTGGGCGCAGCTCGTCAGCGATGTCCTCGACAGCCCGGTGCGCATCGGCCCGACCACCGAGGCGGCCGCGCTCGGCGCTGCCCTGGGCGCCGCCACCGGCGTAGGGCTCCACCCTGACCTGGCCGCAGCGGGCGAACGCCTCATCAGGGCAATGCACGTCTACACTCCCGACGCCGCATCCGCCGCCGGCTACCGGTCGCGCTACGAGGGCTGGCGGGCGCTTCTCGACAGGCGTGAGGATGTGGACGCCGATGCCGCCGAAACCATCGTGCGCGAGGTGATGGCCCGGCCCGCACCGGGACACGCGCCCAGTCCTGCAGGCAATGTCCGGCCCCGCATTTACGTCAGCGCGGAGCTGGATGAGGCCTCTCTCAGCCGCTTGCGCGCCCTGAGCGACGTGACCTTTGCCAGCTACCGGCGCGAGAGCCGGCTGCTGGTCGGCGAAGACCTCTGGGAGACCTTAGCCGGCATCCACATCTTCGTCACCGAAGTTGACGTGGTCGATGCGGAGGCGCTGCAGAAGCTGCCCGACCTGCGAGCCATTGTGGTCTGCCGGGGCGATCCCGTCAATGTCGACCTGACCGCCTGCACCGCAGCCGGTGTGCCCGTGATCAACACGCCGGGACGCAACGCGGACGCCGTCGCCGATCTCACGCTGGCCTTTGCCCTGATGCTACTGAGGAAGCTTCCAGAGGCTGCCCTCTTCCTCCGCGAGCCCGGAGGTGAAGCTGGCGATATGGGCCGGATGGGTATGGCCCACGAGCGCTTCCAGGGGAGTGAGCTCTGGGGCAAGACGGTTGGGCTCGTAGGCGCGGGAGCCGTGGGGCGCAAGGTGATCCGGCGCCTGCGGCCGTTCGGCGCCCACGTTGTCGTGGTCGACCCCTTCCTCACGACCGGGGAGGCTGTCCTTCTCGGTGTTGAGAAGGTCACTCTGGAAGATCTCCTCGCACAGAGTGACATCGTCTCCCTTCACGCCCCGGTCACCGACGAGACGCGTGGCCTCATCAGCGCCGAGGCCCTGGCGCGCATGAAGGACGGCGCATTCCTCATCAACACGGCCCGCGCCGCGCTGGTCGACGATGCGGCGTTGGTCGATGCTCTGCGGTCGGGCAAGCTGGGGGGCGCGGCTCTGGACGTGTTCGCTGCCGAGCCGCCTGGCGCGGATGACCCCCTCCTGGGCTTCCCGAACGTCATCGCCACACCTCACCTCGGGGGAAACACGCGTGAGGTGGGCGCGCACCAGGGCGCCCTCGTCGTCGAAGCGATCGAGCGCTTGCTCGCGGGAGAGAAGCCGGAGCACGTCGTGAACCCTGACGCCCTGCTTCACTTCTGCTGGACAGGAGAGCGTCACGGATCAC
>JAKJAE010000072.1 GCA_022707665.1 Chloroflexota bacterium | reverse complement strand
CGAGGGTCCAGAAACCCTCGCAGGGGGAGAAGGGCGGGGTCACTTGATTTGGGTGGAACGCATGTTATACTGAGGGTGTATTCTAAGCACATAAAGTAATGGCTGGGGTACGCCAGGCCCCTGGGTGGGTTGGCGTTTGATGTGAGGAAGTCCGGTGAAAGTCCGGCGCTGTCCCGCAACGGTTACCTCTCGGTCGTAGAGGAAGCCCGATACTCCGCCCCAGTCAGTGCTAGCTACCCTTCGCGGAAAGGAGGTGGCACGCGACAAGGATGTGAGCTGTCGCCAAACCTTCCCCTAACCTGCGGGGAAGGTTTTTTTGTTTGTGCAGGGCACACCCCTATTGGGAGGAAGAGAAGATGAGCAAGCTTGGAGCTTTGGTGGCATTGGTCCTTGTCGTATTGGTCGCGGCGATGCCGGCGTTGGCGGTGGATTATTCACAGAACGAGGCTGCGCTGGCGTGGCTGCGCCAGAGCCAGGAACCGGATGGTGGCTTCTCATCGGGGTTCGCTGCCGGTTCGGACTTCGGCACGACGGCTGAGGTGATCCTCGCCGGTGTAGCGGCGGGGGAGGATGTCTCGACCTGGGTGACCTCATCCGGCAAGACGCCCCTGGATTATGTGGCGTCGCAGGTTGCCGCGGGCACGGTGTCCGACGTGGGGAACCTGAGCAAGGCGACGTTTGTCGCCGTGGCGACGGGGCAGGACCCCCGATCTTTTGGCGGCGTCGACCTGGTCTCGAAGATGGCCGCACAGCAGGATCCTGTCACGGGGCAGTACGGCGACACGCTGTTCAAGCATGCCTATGCCGTGCTGGCGCTCCACAACGCGGGCGCTCCGGTTCCTGAGAGTGCCGTGACTGCCATGACCAGGCAGTTCACCGACGACGGCGCCTGGGCTCTCTTTGGGGGCACGACCCCCGGCACCGCGGACACGAACACGACGGCATTGGTGATGCAGGCGCTGGTCGCTGTGGGCCGGCCCGATGCCGCTGCGGGGGCGATTCCCTATCTGCAGCGCATGCAGAATGCCGATGGTGGGTTCCCGTACCAGAAGCCGTCGGCCTGGGGCACCGATAGCGACGCCAACTCGACAGCCGTGGTGCTGCAGGCGTTGAAGGCCCTGGGAACGCCGCTCGCGTCGTTCGCATCCAGCGGGACGGACCCTGTGGGTGCGTTGTTGGCGCTTGCCGACAGCGCGAGTGGTGCCTACTTCTGGCAGGCGGCGGTTCCCTATGCCAATATGCTCGCCACGGCCCAGGCCGTTCAGGCGACCGAGGGCATGACCCTGGTCGCGTTGAACGTGGTGGGTGCCTCGCGCCCACCGCAGGCCGGCGCCGTGCTCCCGTCAACGCCGCTTCTGCCCGAGTCGGGCGCGTGGATGGGCGGCGGCGTGACACTCCTGCTGACCGCAGCGGTGTTCGTCTCCGGCATGGTCGCGAGGCCGGGGCGTGCGACACGCGTGCGCGCGGAGCACCGGCCCCGGTAGGGGCGCCAACCGTCAGGATCAGGGTGTGGCGCAGAGGGGTCGATTCGTCATGCGTCTTCTGGGATCAGGGGCAAGGCTTGCTTTGCTCCTGTCCCTGTTGTTGCTGGTCTCCAGCGCTCCTGTTCGGGCTCAGGAGGGAGGCAACCAGGCTGGACTCGTCGTGGTGCACGGCGACGGTCGGGTCGTTACCCGTTGTGTCCGCTTCGATGAGCCGCAGATCTCGGGGCTGACGTTGCTGCAGCGCTCGGGCATCGCTTTCTCTGCTGATACCGGGCCGATGGGATCCACGATATGTTCGCTCGACAACGAGGGGTGCCCACCCTCGGATTGCTGGTGCCAGTGCAAGGGGACGCCATGTGCCTACTGGATCTACTTCCAGCGCAACCCAGACGGCTCATGGGCCTACGCCAACATCGGGGCGGCGTTGCGCCAGGTGTTCCCCGGCGACGTTGACGGCTGGATGTGGGGGGACACGACCTCTGTGCCGCCTGTGGTGAGCTTCGAAGCCATCTGCGGATCGCCGGGGCCGGCGGATCCGAATCCGGCGGATCCGACGGCAACCCCCACCGTGCTCTCAACCGCGCCGGTGACGGTGGCACCTACGGTGACGCCCACTGCCGGAGCAATCGCCAGCCCAACGGCGACGCCGTCGCCCGACGATGCCACACCGATCCCCCAGCCCTCCAGGACGCCGGCTGCGACTCGCACACGCATCCCTGCGACGTCCACGGCTGTGCCTCTTACGACACCGGTGGAGCCCTCAGCGACGGCGACGGCAGGGATCCCCATGACGCCGACCAATCCGGCGCCGACCGAGGTGCCAGGCACTCTCGCGGCGGCCTCTGACGTCGAGGAGCCATCGAAGCCGTCGGGTTACCTTGCCTTTGTCGCTGTCCTGGGGGCGATCGGAGTCCTCTCTCTGCTGCTGCGCCGTCAGCGCAAGGGACCCTAGGCCTGGCCATGGTCGATCCGGCGCTCTCCCACAGCCGGGCGCGCTTTCTGCGTTGGGCGATCTATGGTCTGACGTCGCTCATTGGGATCGTGGCGTTCGTCTATCCTTTCTTTCTGCCCGCACTTGCTTCGGCTGGCGGGTCAGCCCATGCCGTCGATTCGCCCCTGTTCCTGGGGCTGTTGGGTGGGTTTTCGCTCATCGCGCTGCTGCTCGAGGCGCAGGGCGACGCGACCTCCGATGCCAAGCGGACTGCGCTGCTGGGTGTGTTGGTGGGGCTGAACGCGGTTCTCGGGTTTCTGGAAACGACGATTCCCGGGCCGGGAGGGTTCAGCCCCATCTTCTTTCTGATCATCGTTGGCGGCTACATTTACGGCGGGCGCTTCGGCTTCCTTCTGGGGGCGCTGACGTTGTTCGTCTCGGCGCTCATCACCGGGGGGATCGGCCCCTGGCTGCCGTACCGGATGCTCGTTTCCGGGTGGATTGGGATGGGTGCCGCACTGGTGACCTCCCTGAACCGTGTGCTGCGGCTTCAGGGCACGCGGTGGGAGCTCGTTCCGCTCGCGCTCTTCGGCGGACTGTGGGGCCTTCTCTTTGGTGCGCTGATGGATCTCTGGTTCTGGCCCTTTGCGATCGGCCCTGATACCCAGCACTGGCAGGCCGGCGTGGGTCTGGGCGAGACGCTCAAGCGGTTCGCGGCCTTCTACGTCGCGACATCGTTTCTGTGGGACTCGATACGGGCAGTGGGGACCATTGCGATGCTCTTGCTCTTCGGGTCGCCCACGCTACGCACTTTTCGTCGCTTTGCCAGGCGCTTTGCTTTCACGGTAGTCACCCCGGCCCCTGGGGTCCAGCCGGACCCGCTCACCGTTCGGGAGGGGCATGCCTGATGCACCCCGTCGCATGGTTCATCTGGATTGGTGCGGCTGCTCTGGTTCCCCTGGTGACCCGCGACCCGTTATACCTGGTCATTGATTTCGCGATCACGTGTGTGGTAGTGGACGCGATCCGGACACAACCCTTCACAGAGGCTGCCCCCGTCTTTGCCGCACCCTTGCGCTTTGCCGCGTTTGCCGTCCTCGTAGGGGCGCTGTTCAATGGGCTCATCAGCCACGTCGGGGAGACGATCCTGTTGCGGTTGCCCGACGCCATCCCCCTCATCGGTGGTCCATTGACAGCCGAATCGCTCGTCTATGGGGCCATCAACGGCCTGATCCTGGCTACGCTCTTCAGTGCGTTTGCCGTACTCACGCTCGCCGTCCCTGTGCGCGATCTCATCGCTTACCTGCCGCGCGCTTTCTATCCGATTGCGGTCGTGTCGGCTATCGCAGCCACCTTCGTGCCAAGCAGTGTGCGCCAGTTCCAGCAGGTGCGCGAGGCTCAGGCGATTCGTGGTCACCGCATGCGCGGCCTGCGCGACTGGCTGCCGCTTTTCATGCCCGTCCTGATCGGCGGTCTGGAGCGGGCGTTGCAGCTTGCGGAGGCGATGACCGCGCGCGGCTTTGCTGGCGGCAACGGACAACCGGAGAGTCAGGGCCCTGCCGTGCGAAGGGGCAGCGGAACGGTGGCGCAGATCGTCCTGGTGTTGGGGCTGGGAAGTGTGCTTGTGGGTGGGGTGTTGCGGCTTCTGCCCGGAGGGGCACGTTGGTTTGGCCTCGATCTGTCGTTGCCGCTGTTGGTCCTCGGGACGGCGGCGACGCTCTGGGTGGTCTGGCGCGCGGGAAGCCATGTGCACCACACGCGCTACCGCCGCTCCACGTGGACGGGCGTCGAAAGCGCCTGTGCTGTGCTATCGGTGGTTGCGGTGTTGCCGATCCTGATCCTGACGCTTCGCGGGGAGGCCGGATATAACCCTTACCCTCGCCTCGCGTTACCTGGATTCGACCCCCTGCTGGGACTTCCCCTTCTGGGATTGCTTGCCCCGATCTGGGGGCTCCAGGCACGCCGGAACGGGACGCACTCTGCGGAGGGGGCCGACGGGATAGGGGTGACCACTGGCGAGGGCCGGAGGCTGTGATGATCACCGGAGATCGACTCGGCTTCCGCTATCCGGAGGCGCCGCAGTTGGTCCTCTCGGAGGTGTCGTTTGCGGTAGCCGCGGGCGATTTCGTCATCGTCGCCGGGCCTTCGGGTGCGGGGAAGTCGACGCTGCTGCGCAGCCTGAATGGTCTGGTGCCCCATTTCACCGGGGGCACGATCTCGGGTCGTGTGATCGTCGATGGGTTGGAGCCGGTTGTCGTGGGGCCACAGCGGATGTGTCGTCACGTCGGGTTTGTCTTTCAAGACCCGGAGTCCCAGTTTGTGATGGATCGGGTGGAGGACGAGATCGCCTTTGCGCTGGAGAATGCGGCGCTGGCGCCCGGGGAGATGCGGGTTCGGGTTGCCGAGGTGCTCGACCTGCTCGACCTGACGGCGTTGCGAGAGCGGTCGCTGTCCACGCTTTCCGGCGGCGAGAAGCAGCGGGTGTCGATTGCAGCGGCACTGGCCCTGCGGCCCAGGGTCCTGGTGCTCGACGAGCCCACGTCGCAGCTCGATCCTGAATCAGCGGAGGATGTGCTTGCTGCGGTCGCCCGACTCAACGCCGAGAGGGGGCTCACGATCGTGCTGGCGGAGCATCGCCTGGAGCGGGTCTTGGCTTTCGCCAACCGCATGATCTATGTCCCCGGCGGTGGCCATCCGGCCATGGTCGGAACGCCGCGTGACGTCGTGGGCGCCATCGATCTGGCGCCCCCCGTGTCGAAGCTGGGAAAGGCGCTGGGGTGGTCGCCCCTTCCCATCACAACGGAGGAAGGGAGAGCCTTCATCCGTGAGAGAGCGTTCCAGAGCGCCGTGGCAGCCGCGCGGATAGGGACAGCGCCCGTGCCCTATCTGACCGCTCAGTCGCTGGACGTGGCCTATGCCCCCAGGGGCAATGGCGGCACGAGGGTCGTTTCCGACGTGAGCCTGAGCCTGGCCAAGGGCGAGGTCACCGTCCTGGTGGGACGAAATGGCGCCGGCAAGAGCACGTTGCTCAAGAGCCTGGTGGGGCTGGTGAAGCCCCAACGGGGACAGATTCGGTTGGGCGGGCGGGACATCACCGCGGCCCCCGTGGCCGAGATCTGCCGCGATGTCGCCTATCTGCCCCAGGACCCCAACGCGCTGCTCTTTGCCGACACGGTGATGGAGGAGCTGCAAATCACGTTGCGCAACCACGGCATCGCACCGTCAGAGGCGCCGGTGCCCGCCGCAGCGCTGCTCGCGGAGTTGGGACTGGCGGACAAGGCCGGTGCCTATCCTCGCGACCTCAGCGTGGGGGAGCGCCAGCGGGTTGCGCTGGCTGCGATGATGGTTACCCGGCCCGGCGTGGTCCTGCTCGATGAGCCGACGCGTGGGCTCGACTATGAGGCCAAGGGCCGCCTGGCCGGACTGATCCGGCAGTGGCGCGACGCCGGGCTCGCGATCTTGCTGGTGACCCACGACGTGGAGCTTGCTGCCACGGTTGCGGATCGCGTGCTGATGATGGCAGGCGGGAAGATCGAGGCCCAGGGCGACCCCCACGACGTGTTGACAAGCGCCACGGGATTTGCGCCCCAGATCGCGCAGTTGTTCCCCGGCTCGGGGTGGCTGACCGTGGCGGAGGCGCTGCAGGGGTTGTGTGGGGATGGCCCTGCGCGCACCGGCCTTGGCCGTGCAGGCGGCTGATCCACAGCCAACTTCCCAAGCTTCTGACCTGACCAGGAAACCACGGCCCAGAACCGTAGTTCGTGCTCCTCTTGCTAATGGAAGAGTCCAGAGTATGATATATTCAAGGTTCTGCATATGCCAACGAGCTATCGACAGGTGATGGTGGATGGGGCCCCGGTAGGGCTACTTGGCCTGGACGAGATCCTGACCGAGTTGCGCGCCGCGGGACGGACGCCTCAAGACGACGGCCTGGGCCTTGAGATCGCCAAACGATTGGACAAGGACAACTACATCCCCTATGGGGCTCGCGAGGCCTATGCTGCAGCTTTCACCCGTGAATACGCGGCCTATCTCGCACGAGCGGAGGGTGGCGGTCGCACTCGGCAGCAGGGGCACGGAACGTGGCGAGGCTATCCCCGCGAGCAGATCCCGTGGTACCCGACGCTGATCGAGGACCTGTGTGACGGCTGCGGCAAGTGCCTCAAGCTCTGCCGCACAGGCGCACTCGCGGCGGCGGAGGACGGCATCGTGCACGTTGCCGATCTCTTCGCGTGTGTCGTTGGGTGCAGCTCCTGCGCAGCCGTCTGCAAGCCCGGCGCAATCACGTTCCCATCGCGGTTGGTGCTCGACGGCTACCCAATCCGATCATCCCGACGCTGAACTGCAAGAAGATATTGCACCATGACCAAACGCCGTGACCGCTTACCCACCAAGAAGACGGCGAACATCGGTGCACACGAAGCCGAAAGGACGGGCGATGGGTGGTCTGGGGCGACACTATTCCAACACGGAACGGAAAGTGGTCAGGGGGCACGGCTTGCTCAGCGGGTTGTACGTGCTGTTGGGACAGCGTTGTCCCCTGGAGCCGCGCGTGTACTGTCAACGGCAGGTCTGTGAAGCCGAAGGGCACCCGTTCTGCAGCAAGATAGACCTGGTAGAAGCAGGGATCGAGCAGTTCGCGCCCGTGGCCGGCACCCATACGCACGTCCTGGCAGATAGCTGGTACACTGTCGCAAGATCCGTCGGGCAGCGCAGCACCGGGGCTGGGACTTCAGTGGCGGGCTCAAGAGCAATCGGGTCATGCGCAGAGCGCAGCCGGAAGGCACGCAGGAATGGCTCCAGCTCTCCGCCTACGCCGCCACCTTGACGCGTGACCAATGGGTTGAAGTGACCTGGCCTTCTGAAACGGACGCCAAGACGCTCTACGCGCATCTGTCCAGACGTGGGTGCGGAAGCTGGGGCCGACCCTGCTGCTCATCACCTGCCACGACCGGGACGCGCCGCTGCAGAGCGTACGCTACTGGGGCAGCACGGTCATGGACCTGATGGCCCAAGCGCTGGTGAACATCCTGGCCCGGCGCTGGGATGTGGAGGTGTTCTTCGAATACGAGAAAGACCTCCTGGGCAGCGACCACTACCAAGTGCTGTCACGGCAGGCCATCCTGCGGTTCTGGACGTTGACTGCGTGCTTGTTCGCATTTCTGGAGGCCCAGCGTGCCGCAGCTGAGGTGCCGGGCCTTACTTGTGGCGATGTGCGGCGCCGCCTACAGAAGGAGCACCAGCGCAACTTGCTGCAATGGGTGGCCACCCATATGGAAGATGGGCGCTCTATGGAGCAGATCTGCGCCCAGTTGGCTATATGAAGCTGTCAAAGCGCAAAGATAGTAGAGTTGCTATGGCGCGTCGTATCCTGACCGTACTACTGGTAACCGTAGTGTTATCCGGACTGCGGATTGGCTCGGCGGTCCGCGCTGCGCCGGCCTCACAGGAAGAGACCGAGGTGCCCGTGACTATCTACTTCTTCTGGGGTGATGGTTGCCCGCACTGCGCCGAGGCCAAGCCCTTCTTGGAGGACTTGGTGAGACGCTATCCGGAGGTCCGCATAGAGGCTTTCGAGGTCTGGTACAACGAGGACAACCAGACGCTGTTTGAGCAGATGACCGGGGCCCGTGGCTTTGGGCCCCGCTACGTGCCCACCATCTTCATCGGCGAGCGCTGCTGGCAGGGCTTCCTGGAGCGGGACCCTGCGGATATCGAGTCCGTGGTACAAGCCTGCATCAGCAACGGCTGTCCGGACGCTGGTGCCGGTATAGTGCCCGGACACGAGGCGGCCGCAACACCCGCAGGAGATAGCACCGACGTGACCTTGGACGCTCCTGCCGTCAAGGTCCGGGTTCGCCTCTTCTGGGGAGACCTGGGCTGCGAGCAGTGCGACGCCAGCAGGGAGCACCATGTGACGCAATCCGGCTTCGCTCAACTCGGAGCGGATTCGGGAGCCACGGCACTCGCGTACGTGATGGCCCTACGGGCCGAGTTCCCCGACATTGAGGTCAGTGCCTACGAGGTGTGGATCACCACCACCAGTGCTGCGCTTTTCCGACGGGTAGCGGAGGCGTACGGAGTCGAGGCCGTAGGCGTCCCTACGATTTTCATCGGCGACCGCGTCTGGGAGGGTTTCGACGACAGGGTCGCGTCTGAGGTGTCAGCCTACGTGCAGCAGTGTCTCAACGTAGGATGCCCTGCCCCTGACGAGGAGAAAGCGCAAGCCACCCCTACCCTGGAAGCCGCCGAAGAGCCGGAGCCCACCTCCGCCGCAGAGGCCGACGCGGAGCCGACGGCTATGCACACCGGGGCAGAAGCTGTTCTCGCATCACCACCCAAGGCCGACACCCTCACCGTTCCTGTGTTAGGGTCCGTAGACCTGGGTGCGCAGTCGATGTGGGTCAGCACTGCCCTCATCAGCCTCGTCGACGGGTTCAACCCGTGCTCGCTGTGGGTCCTCTCGCTCCTGATCGCGCTGTCGCTGCGCACCGGTTCACGCAAGCGCATTCTCACCATCGGCCTGATCTACATCGCAGTCACCGCAGGGGTCTACGCCATGTTCATCGCCGGGCTCTTCACGTTTATGAGTGTGATCGGTTTTCTGAAATGGATCCAGGTGGCGGTTTCAGTGCTGGCGCTCTTCTTTGCCGCGGTCAACATCAAAGACTACTTTTGGTACAAGGAAGGACTCTCCTTCACCATCGGCGACGACAGGAAACCGGGGATCTACAAGCGGATGCGCAGGGTGATGAATGCCGGAGACTCGTTCTGGGCACTCGCCGGTGCGACCGTAGCCCTTGGTGCGGGAGTCTCACTCGTGGAGTTCTCCTGCACCGCGGGATTCCCGGTGATCTGGGCCAACCTGGTGGCGGCTCAGAATGTGGCTCCGCTCACCTTTGTCCTGCTCCTGCTGCTGTATATGCTGATCTACCAGATCGACGAGCTGGCCATCTTTGGTGTGGCCGTCGTCACGCTCAAGGCTAACCGGCTGGAGGAAAAGCACGGGCGCATTCTGAAACTCATCGGCGGAACACTGATGCTAGCGCTTGCAGGCGTGATGCTGATCAATCCTGCGCTGATGAACAACCTCGGCAGCTCGTTGCTCATCTTCGGCGGCGCCATCGTCGCCGCGCTCGCGATCATGGTCATTCATCGTCGACTGTTGCCGAAGGTGGGGATCTACATTGGCACAGAGCTCTCATGATCCAGCGAGTGACCGGCTGTGAAACTAGCTCACACGCACGAACCGACAGCGCTTGCGGCCAGGAGGTGACCGTTGGGTAACACGCGTATCCTGCATATGGACAACGTCTATCTGAGTCGCGAGGGCCAGGAGATCCTTAGAGGGGTCACCCTCACAGTCGCGCGCGGCTCCATTCACGTCGTGCTGGGACTCAACGGCTCCGGTAAATCCACCCTGGCCTATACGTTGATGGGCAGCGCCGGGTATGCACCGGACCGGGGCCGCATCTGGTTTGACGGGCAGGACATCACCGACCTGAGCATCAGCGAGCGAGGGCAACGGGGGCTAACGCTGGCCTGGCAAGAGCCTGCCCGCTTTGAGGGGCTCACGGTGGCGCGCTACCTGGGCCTGGGAATGGCGAAGCCAGACCGCGAACGTGTGGATGCGGGGCTCCGAGCGGTCGCCCTGAATCCTACCATCTATCGCGAGCGTGCGGTGGATGCATCGCTCTCGGGCGGCGAGCGCAAGCGGGTGGAACTTGCGGCCGTTTACGCGATACAACCAAAGCTGGCGATCTTGGACGAGCCGGATTCGGGCATCGACACGATGAGCCTGGAGACATCGCGGCCCTCATCCGCAGGATGGCCGACGAGGGCACGACGGTGCTGCTCATCAGCCACCGCGATGAGGTCGTCGCTCTGGCTGATCAAGCCTCCCTGATCTGCAACGGCCGCGTCGTAGAAAGTGGGGCTCCCGATCGCGTCGGCGGTCGCTACGGCACGTGTTGTGCATCGTGTGATGAACCCCAGGAAGCGGAGAGGGTAGGAGCGTATGAGCGACTTTGAGGCGATCCTGAAGGCCTATGCGCAGTCCGGCGGCGATCC
>JAKJAE010000071.1:2587-10819 GCA_022707665.1 Chloroflexota bacterium | reverse complement strand
GCCTTTCTGCCCAATCGCGTACTTGACCAAGCCGGCAAGATGATTCAGAAACTCACCCATCTCAGCCGCCACACCGCCCCGCCCAACCAACACGACCCGCGTGGGAGCCACACGCTCCACAACCGACCTCAGCACAGCGGGGCTCGGGGGGCGCACCCATACGACAAGTGTCTCCGCCACGGGCAATGCAAACCGGTGGTGCCGTTCGCCAGACCATGCACCGGGTACCTGACCTTCATCCCACACAGCGATGGCCGCATCGCGCGCAAGCAACTCGGCCAACCGACGCTCAGCATCTGCCGCGCCTCGCCAGTCTTCGACGCAAAGTGGTCCGGCAGCCTGCGCAGCGACTTCGATCGCCCCGGCTACGGAAGCGCGTGCATCCCGCCATACCAACCGTACTTCGGTCTTCCCCCTGAACTCGTTCACACCCGCCGAGAACGCGAGGTCCACTCGCCCCCCGGGGATGGACGCCCCATCCCAGTTCCACCAAACGACCGCGCGCTGATCCTTCTCACGATCCTCGATCGTGATCTGCACATGGCGCCCGTTTCGTCCCAATGGCCTCTTCCCGACAATCTCCACGTCACGCGCCACGAGCGTCAGAGGAGGATTCCCGGGACCAAACGGACCAAGGCGGGCCAGATCATCGACCAGCGCAAGCGTCAACTCCGACAATGCTACGTATCCGTGAACCTCAAGCGCGGGCTCCACCTCTTGACCCGTCAACTGCGCCGCGACTGCCCTGTTCAGACCCCTGCGGAAGGACTCAATATGGGCAGGATCGAGCGCAAGACCCGCCGCCATCGCATGGCCCCCAAAACCATCCAGGAGCTCACGTTGGGTAGCTATTGCCTCGGTGATATGGCAACCCTCAACAGACCGCGCAGATCCACGCGCGCGCGCTCCCGGAGGCGCTGACAGAAGAACCACTGGCCGCCGGTGCCGTTCTGCCAAGCGATTCGCAACGATACCAATGATCCCTGCCGGCCAGTGGGGATCAGCGAGAACAATCGCGGCACCTCTTAGCTGCTCGGTATCGGCCTGAAGACGTTCCTCAGCCGCAGCATCGACCTGATCGCACATCATTCTGCGGCGCGCATTCAGAGCCTCGAGCTCAGACGCCAAAACACGAGCACGTGTCAGCTCATCGGTCGTAAAAAAGTCCACGATCGGGTTCGCGTCGGAGAGGCGCCCCAGCGCATTCAGGCGGGGGGCGAGCGCAAAGCCAATGCTCTCCTCATCGAGGCTTGCGGCCTTGATGCCTGCAAGCTTCATCAATTCCTGGAGGCCCAACCTCCGTGTTTCCCGCAATGCCTGAAGTCCACGCTGCAGCAAATACCGTGTCTCGCCCCTCTGGACAGCGACATCGGCGACGATTCCCAGCGCGACCAGATCCAGGAGACCGGATGCCTCCATGCCACGTCCAGCTTTGGCATACAGCGCTTCCGCCAGTTTGTAGGCCACCCCAACGCCTGGCAAGGTGCCAAGTGGATGGCCCTCGGGGAGAAAATGCGGATTGACGATGGCACAGGCTTGCGGCAACGACGTGGGCAGTTCGTGATGGTCAGTCACCACAACGTCGACGCCGTGCGCCGCGGCATAGGCAACAGCCTCTGCGGCATCGATACCTGTGTCACAGGTTATGATCAGGGATACAGACGTGGAGAGCTCCTCTGCGAGCGACGGCAGGGCGATGCCGTGCGACTCGGTCTCCCGCACAGGTATGCGGTGCCGGACATCCGCTCCCAGATCCCGCAGGCATACCACGAGCACGGTCGTCGCAGTCTGCCCATCAACATCGAAATCGCCCCAGACCAGGATCGGCTCACCGGTTTGGACTGCGCGCCACACCCGTGCCACCGCCGCAGTCATACCCGGTAGGTCGCCTGCTGGGGCGGGCACATACGCGTTCGGATCCAGAAACGCCTGAGCTTCGGCAATCGTCGCGACGCCGCGGCGCACAAGCGTTTCAGCAACAAGCGGGTGCCCGCCGATGGCCTCCCGGAACTGCCGGGGGACCTCAACGGACCTGGGCTCAAGCCAACGCATCGCCAGTCGCCATCGCGCCACGCCAGGCCAAGCAACAGCCGCCAGCACCTAGCTGGCGGCTGTGTGGAGTCTGCATAGTAGACCGGGTACGTCTAGCTGCGAGCCTTACCCTGATTCGCGACTGCCTGCTGAGCAGCAGCCACAACATCGGGGTCGGCGAGATAGTAATGCCGGATAGGGCGAATATCCTCGTCCAGCTCATAGACCAGCGGGATGCTCGTGGGGATGTTCAACCCGGCGATATCCGCATCCGAAACACCGTCAAGCGTTTTCACCAGAGCACGCAGACTGTTGCCGTGCGCTGCGATCAGCACTCGGGCACCGGACTTGATCTTGGGCACGATGACGCTCTCCCAGTAAGGCATCACCCGAGCCACCGTATCCTTCAGACATTCCGTCGCCGGGATGTCCGATGGATCCAGGTCTTTGTAGCGTGGATCGTGCCCGGGCCAACGTGGGTCTGACGTCTCCAGCGCCGGCGGCGGTACGTCGTAACTACGGCGCCACACGAACACCTGGTCGTCACCGTATTTCGCAGCGGTCTGAGCCTTGTTCAATCCCTGAAGAGCGCCATAATGCCGCTCATTCAGTCGCCACGACCGATGAACCGGGATCCACATCAGGTCCATATCGTCAAGAAGGATCCACAGCGTCCGGATCGCCCGCTTAAGCACCGATGTGTACGCCACGTCAAAGGTGTAGCCCTCAGCCTTGAGGGCATTTGCCGCTGTATGGCACGCTGCAATGCCCGCCTCAGTGAGGTCCACATCCGTCCAGCCCGTAAACAGATTCAGGCGATTCCACTCACTCTCACCATGACGAACCAGAACCAGTTTGTACATTGTTCCCCCTATGCAGGCCTATCAAGGCACAGAGCGCAACCTCTATGCTCCAAAGCCCTTCGGCCGTCCCATGTGTAGGGACATTGTACCTCGAAGGGCAGCGATCACAACCAGCCGGTCAGAACGCGATCTCGGCAATCTGCTCGAAGTCGATGTCGATGTCTTCAGAGCTTTCATTGAACTGCCATTCAGCAGCCAGTTCGTCAAGGTTGCCCGCCGAGGTGCCGCGGTCACAGTAGGATCGGTAGACGCAGAACCGGCACCGGTCGCGATCCTGTGTCATCCAGAAATCGCTATCGTCACTCACTGCGATGCGTTTGATCAGATCAGCCAGGTAATCGCCATCGGCCTCGTACTGCGTTGTACTATAGCGCATCCGCGCCGGCGCCAGGGGTGACTCAGGAAACCAGTACACGAGCTCGACATCGTCAGGATTGATGGCGTCGCCCTTATTGAGGTATGCGCCCGCCTGGACAGCGAGAAAAGGATAGACGCGCGTCTGCAGTCGCGCGTGCAGGGCGTCATTGGGAGTACGCTTCATCGAGGTCTTCCAGTCCAGGATGGTCACCTTGCCCGCTCCAGAAACACCCAGAAAGTCGTACTTTGCTACCAGTCGATGCCCAACCAGCTCGCCATCCAGGGTGTACTCACTTCGGATGGTCGTGTCCTCCGCATCACCACAGAACGACGAGACAGGGTGGTAAGCGAGGAAACCCTGCCACCAACGAAGGAGGTCAGGGTCCGAGGCGGCGCGCGAGATGGCATCGTCTGGCAAACCCAAGAACCACTGTTGGACCATGCGATGGAATGCCTCACCCAACGCCATCCGCTGCTCATTCCTCTCAATGGGTTCAGCTTCGACGGCTGGCCACTGAAGTGCCGCCAGATAACGTAGTTGAAAACGCCGCGGACAGTCTACATAGTCCTGAAGGCTGGCTTGGCTGAATCGAAAACCGGTCGGCAAGCTCATCGCTACCCTCCCCACCAGACTCCATGTAGGGCTGACCTCACCCTCATCGGTTCTGCTCCTCCCACCATGTCTGCAAAGCAATGAGGGGCACCGCTGGCTGTGCTGTGCCCTGGCGACCCGTATTCCACGTGACAGTTAGAGCCCGCCGCGCTCGCGTTATACCTACGAATAGCAGCCGCAGCCTCTCAGCCGCATAGTCACGCCGCGCTACAAGGGTCGGGGTACCTTCATCGTAGTCAAACAAGTCCGGATTCGCATCCAGCGCTTCGAGCTGCGCAAGTGCCTCTGCCTGTAGATTGAGCTGGTCACGGACGTACCACGGCTCCGAGATGAAACGATCCTGGGGCAGGGCTGACGGAAAGTCATAGTCGTTGACTGAGACCAGGTAGACCTTGTCCCACTCAAGGCCCTTGGCTTTGTGTATTGTCGTCACCACGACCTGACCCTTGTACTGCTCCGGATCGAGGCCCGTGTCGGCCTCAGCGAAACCAATGAAGCGCCGCTCATTGCGGGCAACGGTTCCCAGCTCCTCTGCCAATTCAGGAAGGCGCCAGTCCGGGTGACGATCCGCCATCTGGCGCAGCGAGAGGGCCAGCTTGTGTGCGATCGCCAAATCCGCCGGCTCCACGAACAGGTCTTGGCCCAGTGTAAGGATCAGTTGGTCGGCTGGCAACGACGTCGCCTCGTGCCACCGGCGAACCATCGTACGGAAAACCTCGAGATGCGCCTCGATCTCGAGGGGCAGAGCTGCGTCCCCAGCGAGCGTCTCCAACCAGTCGTAGCCCGACCGAGGCCAGACGTAGTCCTCTACGTTCGGGCACTGAGCAATCAGTTTGGCGACCCCCTTGATCTCATCAGCCTTGGTCTCATCATCGCGCTCGTCGCGGCGCCATACCCGGTAGACGACGGCTAGCTTGCGCGACGACGCGGGATCCGCAAGATAGCGCACGACGTTCGCAAGAGCACCCGCAGCCTGGCGCGTCATGGGCGTACTCCGCAGCAATTCCAGACTTGGCACGCCAGCTCTCTTGAGCGCATCGGCGATCTCGAATCCCCGCGTGTTTCGCGGCACCAGAATCGCTACAGTCTGCTCAGGATGCTCGCGAACCCAGCTCCCGGACGAACGAACGAGCGCCTCGATCTCGGCCTGAGGTGTCAGCCCCCGACTCGCAAACCGGATTTCTTGAGGGTCATCCGGCGGATTGGGCTGCGGGTCACCGGGCGGCGCCGGCTGGATATGGGGCTCGTCGAGAGCGTCCCGAAGCTCGGGCACCGGGTGTTCCCCGGCCGTCCAGGCGATCAGCGCGTTGGCCAAATCGATCACGCTCTGCATCGAGCGCCCCGAGTTCGGCAGCTCCAGGCTCACCACATCGACGCTATCAAGGAACTCCCGGAGAAACCGGGGATTTGCCGTCGTGAACGTTTCGTAGATCGCCTGGTTCGGGTCGCCAACGCGAACCCAGTTCCCCTCCGGTCCGACGAGCTCCTTGAGAATCACCTCTTGGAGGCGGCTGCTGTCCTGAGCCTCATCCTCCAGGATGTACGGCCAGCGGTGGCGGAGCCGTGCCAGAAAGGCGGGATCCAACCGCAGTGCCTGCAGCGCAAGTCGGATCAGATCATCGAAATCAACCGCGCCGCGGTAGGCAAGAGCCCGTTGGTAGTCCGCATAGACAGCGCAGCCCATCTCGAGGAGCGGCAGCCTCTCGGGGAATTCATCCAGGTTATAGCGCAAGCCTGCTGGCGTGATCTGCAAGTCCTTGGCCTGCTTGATCACTGCCTGTGCGATGCCAACGATGAGGTCGGGCCACTGGTTCGCCCGGACACGAGCCAGCGCGGACTCATCAAGATCCGTGGATAGATAGGCATCATCGAGATCTGGGTGACTCCGCAACCAGGCAAGCGCGGCGTCGCGCATGATCTCGTCTGAGACCCGCTCGTCAACGATGCTGAACTCATCCGAGAGCCCCACGAGACCCGGTCGCTCGCGAACGATATCGTGTGCCAGACCGTGAAGGGTACGCACACGGTAACCGATACCTGGAAGCAGGCCGCGTGCCTTGACGAATCCGGCAACACGCCCGGCGAAGTTGTCTACCGCCGAGTTCACAAGGGTGACGATCAGGACTTCCTGATCATCATCCAGGTTTCCCTCCGCAACAAGCTTGGCAGCCAGAAGCGACAGTGTCCAGGTTTTCCCGCTTCCCGGCACTGCAGCGACGCCCATCCGCCCACCGGTATACGCCAGGACAGTGGCCTGGCTGGGGCGAGGCCGGAAACTCGAAACGGTGTCCTCGCTCAGAGCTCGACCTCCGCCCTGACAGTTCCGGCTCGATCGTGACGGGCCACCAGCCTGACCGTCCCTTTTTGGGGCGCGCGGATGACCCAATCGACCTTGATGCGATCCTCAGTCGTGTCGTCAGCACCGGGAAATGCCTCCTTGTAGGCACGCCCCTCGAGTTGGCCTCGCTCCTCACGGGGTTCACCCGCTTCCAACGTGGCTCCTTCAGGTAGTTCGATCTCGCAGATCAGTCCCCGGACCACCTTCTTCTCCACAGCCTTCTTGGTCGCATACGACGGCAGCCAGCCAGTGTTGTGGACCACCAGCCGGATGCGGTAGGTACCATCACCGAGCGGCTTGGCCGACGCCTCATACAGCTCCAGCTTGGGCGAGATCAGCAGCGCCCACACCAACAGCTCCGGGAACCGGGCGATCTCCGCCTCCAGGAACGCTGCAGGAGGATTGCGGAAGGCGAAGACGTGATCCCACCCTCCCAGCTCAACCGGCCCCAACTGAGGGTGGTCGTAGGCGTACCAGTCGACATAGCCCTGACCACCCAGGGCCTCATCGCTCCACGCCAGCATCTTGAGGTCGTCTCCCAGCGGATGTTCGCGGTACCAGTCTATGAACTTGTACTCGCCGATACCTGCCTGCCGCTGGGGGCTCCAGATCTCGATCGTCCACGCGAAACTCCCCATATGCTCGTACATCCACGTGTCAAAGCCACCCGTGATGATCTCCTTCGGATGGTAGCGGAAGTCGTGGTAGACCGACACAGCGGGGTACCCCGTCAGTTCTGTCCCGCGCTTTCCGATCGTCTGATAGGTCCACAGGTCCTCGATGGGGAATTCTCGATCATCGCGGTCGTCATAGGGCCTCAGCATCACACCGCCATAGGTGTGGAATGCAATGGCACCCGTGATGTTGGCATGCATAGAGATGAAGGAAGCCATCGCTCTCACTTCAGGTTCCGAGGTCGGGAATGGCCCGGCGCCCCGTTGTTCGTTCTCCTGACGCCAGTGCTCAGGGAAGTTGCGATTGAGGTCGAGCCGTTCCTTCTTGGGTTGGATCGCAATGGTCACGCCGTCGTACCGGTCGATCCGGCCCTCCGGGAGCAAGCGGTAGTAAGTGCCACCCGTCTCGGTTGGATCGCGCCGAACCAACAGGCGGGGCTCTTCGGCACACACCTTCCACGGGCCATTGGGATCGGGAATGCGCATGGTAAGCATCCGCCCATCGCCGTCCATATCCTCGACAACCAATCCACCCAACGGATCCTCATCATAGGGATAGGGACGGGTGCTCGAGCGGATGTACTTCGGGCGATCCGCCAGTGCCCATTCCGCCCCGTCGGGGTTCACGCGAGGCACGATGTAGTACGCCCGTGTATCGAGCACACGAGTGACAGCCTCGTCCTGCCCATAGCGTGTGGTCAGGTAGTTCAGGAAGTAGAGACATGCCGTGGAAGGAGACACCTCCGTGGCATGGATGTTGCCATCGACCCAGAAGGCAGGCTTCTCGCTATCGGGGCCTGTCTTGGCATTGGTGACGATGACAATCCATATGTCGCGGCCTTCGTGGCTCTTTCCCAGGCTCTCCAGGCGGATGAGGCCGGGATACTCATCCGCGAATGACTTGAGATGAGATGTAAGGTCGTCGTAGCGGTAGAATCGATCAAAAGAGATATCAGGCATTTTCGGTCTCCATGGGTGAGAAGTCGTGGTGCCGGGATCATGCTCCACGCAGTACATGCTGAAAGGCACGCAAGAGGACTCCCTCTTGCTCGTAGCCTTGCTCCGACAGATCGGACAGGCCGAGGTACAGCTCACGGCGGCAGCGGCGTATCAGGCCAAGGACCAGTCTGGCCATAGTCTCCTGACGCAAAGCGTACTCCTCCACATCGGTCCACAACTTGGCAGGCGACCACCGACGGCTGAGCACATAAGGATGCGTCAAGGGTTGGTACAGCCGTTCCCACCAACCCCGTCCGCCAACGTTGAGCCAGAACTGCACGTCCACAGGGTGGTTGGACAACAGATAGGTGTAGGCAGGGGCCAGCAGCACAGCATCCTGTGGCTCGTCTTGCCAGG
>JAKJAE010000071.1:0-2452 GCA_022707665.1 Chloroflexota bacterium | reverse complement strand
CCACCTGCCCGCCATCGAGATCGCTATGGAAGCCGAAGCCAGGCTGAGAAAGGACCTCACCGAACAGCCGCGACAGGACGTGATCGAGCGGCGCAGCCGTAGCCCGACTGGTTTCCTCGATCCACGTCCGCAGGGCCTCGTACCGTTCGCCGAAAACGAACGTGATCCGTTCCTGCACCTCTGGCCGAATCGCATCAAAGGATGACAGTTCAGGCGTAGCAGCGTGAGGCCTGTAGACAATCTCGGCTAGGAGTTGGGCGCGGACGAGATCCAGGTCGGCGATCGCGTGTGCTAGGGCATAGGCCACATCGTACTTCGAAGGCACGATCCCCCAATGTGGGTGGATCAACGCGGCCAAGGTGAGCAGGGTCTGCGTCGCAGGCTCGTCGCGCAGTGCGCGCGACGGCCGGTGGGAACGCACAGGAACATCGAACTGCTCAAGACGGTAACCCAACGAGAATCGCAGCGCATCGGTAAGAAATGGGGCCAGCACCACGATCTCCCCGGGCGAAGTCCCCTGGTCGATGAGGCCGCGAATCTCCGAGGCTACCCAGTCGAGCATCTGGGGGTGGAACCGGTGGCTCTGGAAGTGCAGAACCTCAGTGGGGCTAACCGTTGTCGAGGCTACACTGCCAGGTTCAGCCGGGGCAGCCTGCACAGGCACCAGATCCCCTGTACTACCATCAAGAAGGCCCTCCATCAGTCCAGTTGAGGCGCTTCGACCGAGATTCCGTGACAGTGCGCCGGCGAGCGATGCCATCGCCGGCGAGACTACGAAAGACTTCGCAAAGCTGACAAGCGTGTCGCAGAGCTCACTCAGAATGCGAGCACCTACAGCATCAGCGCCCAGGAAGCTGCGGTAACCGGCACCCTGGTCGTAGACCACGAGCGCCGATTCCGCCCTTGCCAGCCACTCGTAGACAATGTCATGAGCAACAGGCGTATCTTCCTCGACGTTGTCAACGATCAAGAATCGGTAACTCGCGGTCAGATGATCCCGGCACAGGGGCTCCAGCCAGAGGTGCTCGGCGAAGACAGACATCTGCAGCGAGAAATCGAGCAGGTTGTGCTCGAGACAGAAAGTACGGAAAGCCATTGCACATGTCTGCGCCTGGTCGTAGACCAGAGCCTGAGCCTGCTCCCCCATCCAGGCACCCTTGAGGCGCGCGGCTATCTCTGTGGGAGCGAACCCAACGACAGCCGCCTTGTTGAGGTTATCGAGGATCTGGCTGTAGAGACGGTTGCGGTCGATGGAGATAGACTCGAAGTAGCCCTCGCGTTCAATTAGCGGACCCACCACACGCGCAATGTAGTACTGTGCCGTCTCCAGTGTCAGAAACGTAGGTCGCCCATCAGGATCGCCAAAACCAGCATCCTCAACCACGAGCGGCCAGAATAGATCAATCATACGTCGGGCAAGCCCGCCTATAGTGGCAACGGTAGGTTCTCCCCCACGCAGGCTGCCAGGCTGCCACAACGCATCATAGTATGGCTTGGCCAAGGTCCGCTGTGGGGTGAGGACCAGAATTTGGTCGGCAGGAATACCCGACGCCAGCATATGGCGGAGCCGCCCCACACCTGCCGTTGTCTTGCCTGTTCCTGCAGCACCCTCGAGGAAGATCCGGTTGCCCAGCGGCTTCTGGACAAGATCGAGTTGCTCGGGGGTCAGATCGGGCGCTGTCATCATGGCTCCTCAAATGCTTTGGCACTGCCCGGACCGATGCTGGTCGGGGCGGGCAGTGCGACCTCGCCCCATTCTACAGGGCTCACCCGGCTGTGGCAAACGGATTTTGTGGCAGTCTGGTTGCTCTCACACCCCGACCTGACTACAATGGCCCTGTGCTACGGATCCCGAAAGAAGAGGGGAGGTGCAAATGCCAAGAGCATCGATGACGCCGAAGGAACGCTGGCTTGCCGTACTCGCCCACCAGACACCAGACCGCCTGCCGATGGACTACTGGGCAACGCCGGAAGCCACCAGTAGCCTGATGCGCCACTTAGGGGTAGCCACGGAACGTGAGATGTTCGACCGATTGCACATTGACTATCTCGTGAACGTGGGGCCGCGGTATGTGGGACCGCCCCTGGCGCCCGGCACAGATATCTACGGTGTGCAACACAAGGATGTCGACTATGGCTCTGGCCTTTACAGCGAGTCGTTCAGCCATCCACTGGCTTCCTTCAACTCCGTTGAGGAGATCGAAGCTGCCTACACATGGCCCTCAATCGACTGGTATGACTACTCGGTGATCCCCCAGCAAATCCAGGGACAGGAGGATCGCGCCGTCCGCGGCGGGGGATCGGAGCCATTCCTTACCTACTGCACGCTCCGCGGGCTCGAACAGGCCTACATGGACCTGGTGCTCAATCCGGACATCGTGCATTACTGTCTGGACAAGCTGTTCGATCTGGCGTACGAGGATACACGGCGCATTTTCGAGGCGATTCCTGG
>JAKJAE010000070.1 GCA_022707665.1 Chloroflexota bacterium | reverse complement strand
CTTAATTGTAAAGACAAACGTCTAATTGTCAATATTGTGCCCTAACCCGCCCGGTCTACCGCTCAGGTCGATGACCTGGCTTGCTGATCGCAATGCCTCAAGATATCTGCTGGCGATGACGACTCCACCATTACGTCCGACTACTTTCATCAGGCTGTCCAAAATGCCCGGCCAGCTTTCGGGTACGAGATGACTGAAGATATCGCCGACCAACAGGACCGTTGGCTGGCGTTGTTGTGCATAGGCCAGCGCGACGCGTACCCGGGTTACCCCCGACAGAGCCTTGACCCTCGCAGCCAGCAAGGCCGGAGACAACCCACTGTCTTGGTGCAGGCGATCCGGTGCCGACAGCAATCCATTACTCCTGCCCAGCAGAGTCCTGACCCTCGTGTTGCCCTCGAACAGCCCGTACGGATTGGCCCAGAGCAGCAATACCCGCGCCTTGAGTCGCTGGGGCAACAGCCACCTCGGCTTCTGAGTCACATTGACCCCAAACCAGAACAGCCGCCCTCCGTTGGGCCTCTGCAACCTGGCCAGTGTGCGCAATAACGGCCGCGCTTCCCCATGGTCTGGCGTCAACAGCCCGATCTGTTCGCCCGCTCTTAGGCTGAGCGTCAACGGCCCAAGGGCTTCATCCGCGACCCGTAGCGCTTCCGCAACCAGCAGCGGCACGCCCGCACCGGATTTGCCTGTAGCCTCTCCTGTGACCCCGTGTGGATTATGAGGCAAGCCTCAAACCCCATACGCTTTTGACCATCATCGCGGCGATCGGCGAAGGCCAGCAACCGCCGTGAGGCATCACGTGGATGAGATCGTAGTCATACACGGGGTGGAACGCGCCCAAGCCACAGATCCATACGCGCCACCTACCCTGGAAAACCTGTGCCCGAAGCGTGCCCAGGATGTTCGCTGCACCCGCGAATGCTCCCCTGCGCAATGGCACCCCCTGGATCGTCGCTGCTAGCCGTTCCCATTGCCTCGGGGGCGGCACTGTCTCTGCCAGTGGCGCAAGAGCCTGCCGGAACAGCATGTCGATCGATCGGTATGGCTCAGGTGAACTCATAGGCCACTTCCGGAACTGGGCGCTGGCGCTGCGTTAGCATCTCTCGCAGTCGCTCCCGTGCATAATGGAGGCGGGACTTGACGGTCCCGGCTGGCAGTTCCATTATGGTGGCGATCTCCTCAATGGACAGATTCTCCAGGTAGAAGAGCACGATTGCGGCACGGTGGGCCGCTGGTAGTTCGGCAATGACGTCACGGACGAGGTACAGCAGTTCGGTCTCCTCAACACGGCGATCGGGCGCCGGAAACGCACTGGTCAGGGTGTTTAGCCACTCCAATACATCGTCCAGCGGGTGGACACGCCTGCGTGCAGCATTGACATGATCGTAGGCCAGATTCACCGTCACCCGATAGAGCCATGGACGCAGCGGTCGCTTCGGGTCGATCGAGGCCGCATATGTGTACATGCGCAAGAAACACTCCTGCAGGATATCCTCAGCGGCACGCTCGTCCCGCGTGATGGCCAGGGCTGTCCTGTAGACGGCCGTACCATAGCGCTCGAAGAGCGTCCCCAGAGCTTCCATCTCCCCGGCCTGCAACTTCCGGATCAGGAGCAGGTCATCAGCCACCTGGCTTTCCTTCCTATTTATAGGTACCGGATTAGCCTGCATCAGGTTCAGTGAGGTCCGCAGAGATCTCGGTCAACGTGCGCCCGTCCTCATCGGAGAGCGTCGCCTGTTGCAGAAGATCCGGGCGGCGCTCCAGTGTGCGTTTGAGGGCCATCCGGCGTTGCCATCGGGCGACAGCCGCGTGGTTGCCCGACCTCAGAATCGCCGGGACCTCCCATGGGCCGAACGTCGCTGGGCGCGTGTACTGGGGCCCTTCTAGCAAGCCCGATGCGTAGGAGTCGTCCTCTGCACCCTCATCCGCCCCCAACACTCCAGGGACGAAACGCGCCACCGCATCGATGACGACCATCGCTGCCAACTCGCCGCCTGTTAACACATAGTCGCCAATGGAGAGCTCGTCCGTGACCAGGTGTTCACGCACGCGTTCATCGATGCCCTCATAGTGACCACAGATGAACGCGAGCCGGGGCTCCTGGGCCAGGTCCCGGGCGATGGCTTGGGTGAACTGTCGTCCCTGTGGTGACAGGAGCACGATTGGCGTGGGTGCGGCGCCAATGACCGATTGTACTGCCCTGAAGATGGGCTCGGGGCGCATGACCATGCCCTGACCCCCGCCGTAGGGAAGATCATCGGTCATCTGATGTCGATCGAAGGCGTAGTCGCGGATCTGGTGGAGGTAGATAGCCAGCGTGCCACGTTCCTGGGCCCGCTTCAGGATGCTCTCCTGGAGAGGGCCCAAGAACATCGCTGGAAACAGTGTGAAGACGTCGATCCGCATCGCGCTGATTCTAGCACACTCCCTCGGCCCGGCGAACCGTCCGCCCTCCGTAGGGCGAACCGTCGTGTTCGCCCTACATCATGGCCCCTCTTTGCAATATGTCCATGGCCAGTCTTCCCATCTCTCAACAAGCCCGGCCTTCACAGGGTTATTGACCACATATGCGACGATCCTGGCGAGCTCATCCTCATCACGCACCCAATGGTCATAGCTTTCGTGCTGCCAGAAACCCTCGTGTTGCCCCAGAAGGCGGTTGGCATTGTAGGCTGTGTAGCCTTTGAACGACTGCAAGATCGACGTGACGGTGGGATAGCGCCCGTCAGGGCCGGCTATGGGTGTGAACACGATGTGCACGTGGTTCGGCATGATGCAGTAAGCCATCAGGCTCCAGATTGTGTCCTGACGGTGGCGAAGGCTGTCCGCCACCATCTGGGCGACTCGCTCATCACGGAGCCATTTCGGTCCCACTGAGGCGCTGTTCAGAACGGCGTCCCAGCGCACAAATGCCTTGCGGTGCCGAACGTAGGCTTCCCGTTGCTGCTCGACTGGATCTGGGAGACTATCGATTGACTGTAGATCGTGTTCTGCCTCTTCCAGGAGCGCTAACCTGACGTGGTTGGGGATCGTGCCTGCTAGCCTGCACGTGACGAAGAAAGTGGCCCCTTCGGGCTGTAGGTGTGGCAAGTGGCGCGTGTAGTACCGGCTATACTCGGTCGGGCACAAGGTCGCCTCCAGCTAATTGCGCGGAACAAACCTCCGGTTTATCTCGCCTCTTCGAGCGCACTTTCTGTGCGCCGGCAGAAGGGCGAACACGACGGTTCGCCCCACAATCGGACGTTGGGCGCACAGTCTTGTGCGTCGCTACGATTCAGAGGGTGCCTGGACGCGGGACCAGAGGCGGGCGGCAAGCTCTCGCGAGTGGGCGGTGATGGCCTCCTCGTCGAGGGTGAGAAGCTTGCAGTCTTGCATCAGGACCTGCCCGGCACTGATGGTGGTCGTGATAGCAGAGGCTTCATACCCGAAGATGATGTGCCATGGCAGATTGCCGGCTGTGAGCGGGGTGGTCGGCTTGTAATCAACCAACACAATGTCTGCCATCGCGCCGGGTGCGAGTTCTCCCAGGCGTTGGTCAGGCCAGAAGATCCGCGCAAGGGCTGCGTTGGCATCGTAGGCCAGCCTGAAGACCAGGTCGGCCGGCATCGCGCGCGGATCCTGTTGCATGAGCTTGTGCACCAGATAGGCCACCTTCATCTCGGCGGCGACGTTGTTGGAGAAGCCGTCGTTCCCGAGGGCAACTCTTACGCCGTGTGCGAGCAACCGCTCAACCTGCGTCAGTCCGACCGCATTGTTCATGTTCGAGCGTGGCTGGTGGGTGACCCATGTGCCACTCTCAGCCAGCAGCTCCATCTCGCGTTCGTCGATATGGACCGCGTGTGCCACGATCGTGCGTGGTCCCAGGATCCCCGCTTCCTTGAGACGGGCGATCGTGCGCTTGCCCGACTTCGCCAGGCTGTCCTCGACGTCCTCGATTCCCTCTGCCGCGTGGATGTGGAAGCCGCCCCCGCCGTCCGCGGCGGCCCCCCCGCTGTCTGCAGCGGCAACGGCCTCAGCCAGCGTCGCATCGCTCAGCGTCAGTGAAGCGTGGAGACCAAACGATGCAGCCAGCTGGGGGTGGGGCGCACGCCGCAGGCGTTGCAGGAAGCGCACGTTCTCGGCAATCCCGGCACGGGCGCGCTCGGTACCATCGCGGTCCGTGACCTCGTAGGCCAGCGAAGCGCGCACACCGGAGGCGATGACCGCCTCGGCAATCACATCGAGCGAGCCCTCGATCGCGTTGGGGCTGGCGTGGTGGTCGATCAGGGTCGTCGTCCCGTGGCGGATGGCGTCGGCAAGACAGACCAGTGCCGAAGCGCGCACATCCTCCAGCGTGAGCTGCTTGTCGAGTCGCCACCACAGGCGCTCGAGGATCTCGCCGAAGCTGGCGGCGGCGGGACCCGGATAGGCCCAGCCGCGCGCAAAAGCGCCGTAGAAGTGGGTATGACCGCACAGCGCTGCGGGCATCGCGAGCTGCTGCCTGGCATCCAGCACCGGTTCATCGGGGTGTGCTGCAACCAATGCTGCCGTAGTACCGATCGCCGCGATCCTGCGACCCTCGATCAGGACAGCGCCATCATCGAGGATCTGCGGCTGGCCTCCAAGTGTCGCAACCCTGGCGTGTGTGACAAGCATAGCATGCCTCCGTGACTGGACCCGGCGGCGTCCGGGTGCGGATCAGGTGAAGCGTGGGTCCTCCTGCAGGATCCGCCTGAGGCCTTCCTGTAACGTGACCTGTGGCTCGTATCCCAGCATCCTGCGTGCAAGCGTGAGGTCGGCGTGCAGGCGCGATACGCCCCCGCCTCGCACCGGACTGTAGATTGTGTTGCTGGAGGAGCCGGTCTGTGTCAGGATCTCGCGGGCCAATGCGTTGATCGTGATTTCGGTTCCACTGCCAATGTTGAGGATGCAGCGATTCGGCGGATCGATGTGCAGGGCGCTGACCAGGGCGCGAACGACGTCGCTGACGTAGACGAAGTCCCGCGTCTGGTCGCCGGCTCCGAAAATGACCAGCGATCCGCCGCCGAGCGCCTGTTTGATGAAGAGTGGGATGACTGATGAGTTGGATGGAAGAATGGGCTGCCCGGGACCATAGGCGTTGAAGATGCGCAGGACAATGGTCTTGGTTCCCCAGAGCGCCCCGATCGTCTGGATGTAATGCTCTGCAGCAAGCTTGCTCACCGCATAGGGCGATAGGGGGTCGGGTCGCGCCATCTCTGCAATCGGCTGGTGTTCCTGATTCCCGTAGAGTGCCCCCGACGAGGCGAAAACGAGTCGGGGAATGCCCACATCGCGCATCGCCTCCAGCAGTGCCACAGTGCCGCTGACGTTCACGTCGTTGTACTCACGGGGATAGAGGATTGACTCTGCAACCACGACCCGCGCTGCCAGATGATAGACGCAGTCGACGCCCTGCAGGAGCGTCCAGAGCTTGGGGCGGTCGGTGATGCTGCCGCGGTGAAAGAGAACGCCCGGACCAAGTCGGCTGGGGTCACCAGCGCTCAGATCGTCCAGGACCAGCACCTCGTGCTGGTCGGCAACGAGTGCATTGGCCAAAGCGCTGCCGATAAAGCCCGCGCCACCGGTGATCAGGATTCTCACGATGCCTCCGAGGTATCTGGGATATTGCCGCAATTCTAGCAGATACTGGCACTGGTTGCCATCGATTCCCGACCGGTGGCTGGCCTCCAGGACAGGTTCCTGGCTTCGGCTTGCAGATCACGGGACCTCACGCGGCCTTGCTCGAAAGCTGAATCGCGTTATCATCCCGCATGAACCGTTTTCACCCTCTGGAGGATCATGAGTCAACGTAAGTCTATTAAGGAAACCATCGCCCCACGTGAGAAGGCCTACCTCGTGGGCGTGGACTGGAAGGCCATCCCGGACGGGAAGTATTCCCCCGATGCCTGGCCGGTTGAGGAGTCGTTGATCGAGCTCGACCAACTGGCCAATACCGCGGGACTCGAGGTGGTGGGGCGTACCAGTCAGAAGCTGGAGAAACCCAACCCCGCCACGTTCATCGGCACCGGCAAGGCGGAAGAGATCGCCGCAGAGGTGCGCGACCGGGAGGTCGATGTCGTTATCTTCGATGATGAGCTGGCCCCTCGCCATCAGCGAGAGCTGGAGCGCGCCTTCGGCAAGGGCGTGATGGTGATGGACCGCACGGGTCTGATCCTCGATATCTTCGCTCAGCACGCCCGCACCCGTGAGGGTGCGCTGCAGGTGGAGTTGGCACAGTACGAGTACCGCCTCCCGCGCCTCACCCAGGCCTGGACCGAGCGTGCGATGACACGACAGGCCGGTGGGCGTGCGGGCGGTAGCACGGGCGGGGTAGGCGTGCGCGGCCCGGGTGAAACTCAGCTCGAAATCGATCGCTTCGCGATTCGGCGACGCATCTCCCAGATCAAGCGTGAGCTTGAGGCCGTGCGTGCCTCACGCTCTCGGCAGCGACACCAGCGACGGCGCGAGGGGCTGCCCACCGCTGCCCTGGTGGGCTACACCAATGCCGGGAAATCCACCTTGCTGAACGCTCTGACCGGTTCCACTGTCTACGTCGCCGACCAACTCTTCGCCACGCTTGATCCCACCACGCGGCGGGTCACCCTGCCCGGGGGAGCGATTGTGCTCTTCACCGATACGGTGGGCTTCATCCAAAAGCTGCCGACCGACCTGATCGCGGCCTTTCGGGCCACGCTGGAGGAGGTGCTCGAGGCTGACCTGCTGGTTCACGTGATTGACGTCAGCCATCCTCACGCCATCGAGCAGATGCGGGCCGTCTTCGCGACACTCAAGGAGATCGGCGCAGCGGAGTTGCCCCTCGTTAATGTGCTGAACAAGATCGACCAGCTGGAGGACCCGGACTCCGCATGCGCAGCCTTGTGCGATGTGTCGGATAGCGTGGCGGTCTCAGCCTTGACCGGTCGGGGCCTGGGTGCGCTCCTCGGCAAGGTCGAGGAGGTCCTGGAGTCCGAGATGCGCCGCATCAAGGTGCTGCTGCCCTTTGACCGTGGTGATCTGGTCAGCCTGATCCACGAGCGGGGTCTGGTGCTCAAGGAGACCCATCAGGAAGGCGGCACACTCATCGTCGGGCAGGTTCCCGACAGCATCGCTTCCCAGTTGGCTGAGTTCTCGGCCTAGCCATCGGGTGGTAGAGGATGTCACACTGGCGTAAGCAACAGCACCGGGATCCCTACTTCCGGCAGGCGAAAGAAGAGGGCTACCGCGCCCGGTCGGCATACAAGCTCCTTCAGATCCAGGAGAAGTTCCGGGTCGTAAGCAAGGGGGATGTCGTCGTCGATCTGGGGGCAGCGCCCGGCTCCTGGTCGCAGGCGCTGGTCGCTATGGTGGGGCCTCGTGGGCGCATCATCGCCCTGGACTTGCAGGCGATCGACCCGATCCCCGGCGTGATCTGTTTTCAGGGCGACATGACGGATCCCGAGGTGCAGGCTCAGGTAATCGAGATTGCCGGCGGGCACGCCAACGTTGTCCTGAGCGACGCTGCACCTTCGACGACGGGCGTGAAGCTCCATGATCACGTGTTGTCGATCGAGCTGGCCCGGGCGGCCTTCGATGTTGCCAGTCGTCTGCTCGATCCGGGCGGCAATATGGTGCTCAAAGTCTTCGAAGGCGAGGACCTGCCCGGCCTCATTCGTGACGTCAAGCAGGCGTTTCATCCCGTTAAGGTCCACACCCCCCCGGCAACCCGTAATGAAAGCTGGGAGTCCTTCATCGTGGCACGCGGCTTCAAGGGCGGGCGGTGATTCCCGAACTGCTTCGCTTGCGCAACTTCCTGTCCCATCGGGAGACCGATGTTGACCTGCGCGGTGTGCATCTCGCCAGCCTGGTTGGAGAGAACGGTGCCGGCAAGTCTGCGCTTCTCGATGCGATCACGTGGGCCGTCTGGGGACGGTCGCGCGTCTCCTACGGGCGAGATGAAGACCTCGTGTACCACGGCGAATCCGCGGTCGAGGTCGAGTTCGTCTTTCGCATGCCCTACCAGACCGGTGTAGAGGAGCGCTGCCGCATCCTGCGCCGCCGCGAAGAGCGCGGGCGCCGTGCGGTGAGCCCACTCCTCGACTTCGAGATTGAGACCCCCGAAGGATGGCGCATCCTTACGGCTGATAGCATTCGCGAGACCCAACAGAGCATCATCGACCACCTCGGACTCGATTACGATACCTTCATCAACTCCGCCTATCTGCGACAGGGCCACGCCGATGAGTTCACGGTGCAATCGCCAGCGCAGCGGAAGGGTGTGCTCAGTACGGTGCTGGGATTGGACCGCTGGGCCGTCTACCAGGACCGTGCAAAGACTGCCTTGGCTGCTGCTCAGGGTCAGATGCGAGAACTGGACCGGCGTCTCGTCGAGACTGAGGCCGAAGTGGCGCGCCGCCCTATTTTCCAGGATGCTCTGGACGCGGCTGACCGTGAGGCTGCCGCCCTGGACGATGAGCTTGCCGGTGTGCAGCAGACGATGGATGAGCTCACGCGGCTGCGTGAGCAGGCAGCCGCGCTACAGCGGCAGCGCGAGGACACGATCCGCAGGTTGGGTGAGGTCGAGGGCGAGTTGGCTCGGCTGCAGTCGGAAGTCGTTGAGCGCAGTGCACGGCGGGACTACTATCAGAGGCTGGTAGACCGGAGTGACGCGATCCGGACGCGCCACGAGGCCTACCAGGCAGCACTCATCGAGGAGCGTGCGTACGGTCAGAAGCTGAGTCAGGCGGTACACCTGCAGGAGCAGCGGGCCGCCAAAGAGGCCGAAATCGCTGTTGCGCGCGAGACGTTGTTGCAGCAGGTGCGCGAGGTGGAGCGGGATGAGGCGCGACTCGAGCGCGCGATTGCGGATGCCCTGGCTGCCCTGGAGCGGGCGTTGGCCGAAGTCCGTACCCAGAATGCCCTGCTCACCGAGCGTTTTGCGGGCGATCGCCTGGGGCATGACCTTCAGGCGGCCGAGGCGGCGGTGGTGGAGATTCTGGGCGTCGCTGAAGAACGTGAGGCCGTGCGGTCGGCACAGCAGGAGAACGAGGTTGAGCACAGCCGCCTGTCCGAGCGGAATCGCCAGCTGCGCGAGACGATGAGCGAAATCAAAGCTCGTATCGACGCGCTGGCCAGCGCAGAAGCTAACTGCCCCCTCTGCGGTCAGCCCTTGACCATCGCCCATCGCGAGGAGCTCCTCGCCGACATCGAGGCGCAGGGAAGGGTGATGGGCGATGAGTTCCGGGTAAACCGCGACCGGTTGCGGGAGCTGGAGACGCATCAGGCAGCGCTGAAGGAACAGGCTCGAGAGTTGGACCTGCGATTGCGGACGCGTCAGTCTCGCGAGCAGGCGTTGGCCCGGCTGCAGCAGCAGGCTGAACAGGCTGAGGTGGCGCGCAGTCGATCTGCGGTGCTGGCGGAGCAGATGGTGGCGCTCGAGGCGCAGATCTCGGCTGAGGCCTATGCTCAGTCAGAGCGTCTTGCGCTGGCGGAAGCCTCAGCGCAGAGGCTGAAGCTCCAGACGCGGCTCGATGGTCAGGGCTATGCGCTGGGGACTCGTCAGGATCTTGCGGACATTCTGGAGCAGCTTGCGGCACTGGGATACGACGCTGTTGCTCATGGTGAGGTCAAGGCGCGGGTTCTGGAGCTCCAGGATGCTGAGAGCGAGTTGCGTGAGCTGGAGAAGGCGCGCGTCGGGGTGGAGAGTGAGTCTCAGACCCTTCTGAGCCTGGAGGGACAAATCGCTACGCAAAGGGAGCGCGCTGAAGCCCTGAATGCGGAGCGCTCGGAGCTCGAAGCGGCGCTGGCAGATCTCAACCCCTTGCTGGCTGAGGCACCCACCGTGGCGCAGCGCCTGGCTGCAGTTCGCCAGCAGGTGGCAGCCGCACGCCAGCGCGTGGGCGCTGCCAGGCAGAACCTTGCAGCGCTTGAGACGTTGGCGCAGCGCGTTGAGAGTATGCGTCAGGAGCGCACCGGGCTCGCCGAGCAGGTCGCCATCTACACCGAGTTGCGCGAGGCCTTCGGCGTCAATGGCATCCCGGCGATGATCATCGAGCACGCATTGCCCGAGCTTGAGCGTGACGCCAATCGCATCTTGCAGCAGCTCACACGCGGGCGGATGCACATCCGATTCGACACACAGCACGAGACCAGGACGGGCAATCTCCGCGAGACATTGGATATCATCATCAGCGACGAAAAAGGAACTCGCCCCTACGAGAGTTTCTCAGGGGGCGAGCAGTTCCGCATCAACTTCGCGATCCGGGTGGCGTTGTCCCGCATGTTGGCCCAGCGGGCGGGTGTTCGATTGCGTTCACTCTTCGTCGACGAGGGTTTTGGCGCGCTGGACACGGATGGGCGCCAGCGCCTCGTCGAAGCGGTGAAGGCCGTTGAGGGTGAGTTCGACATGATCCTCGTGATCACCCACATCGATGAGCTGCGCGAGGCGTTCCCCACGCAGATTCAGGTTACCAAGACCGACGGCGGGTCGCAAGTAGAGATTCTCTAGGCGAGGGTCGCATGCTCGCAGAGCGGCACCTCGGTCTGGGGCGTGAACCAGCGCAATGAGAACGTGGTTCCCGTTTCCCAGGGTTCGTTGTCCGTTCGCAGTAGAAACGCCGTTTCTGAGAGGGCCATCTCGGCAGCCATGGCCTGCAACACCGGGTCGGCTACCGGCCCGGGCAGCAAACAGACTGCTGCAGGGTTTCCTCTGAACGCCGTTTCGGTGAAGGCGTCGATTTGATAGAGCGGTATGCGCATTTCGATCCCTCCGTCAGGTACTCGCCGGTCACGCGTCGAGCAAGACTGCCGGGACGGCACCGTACTCCGGTTGCGGGGCTTGCTTCCTCAGCGTCATGATGCCAGCCAGCATCAGCAGCGGGAAGACGATGGCAACGAGCAGACCAAAGCGGAGAACGGTTTGCTCGTTTCCAAATCCTAGCCTTTCACCGAGCGCCAGAACGCCTCCCCATTCGCGCGCAAGGTCGGATATCCTTCCCGTGACCCAGGGTCCCG
>JAKJAE010000006.1:5189-23507 GCA_022707665.1 Chloroflexota bacterium | reverse complement strand
ATCGCGATCGGCCTCCAGCATCTTGATAGTTTGCATCTGGGCATCTACGACGCCCAGCAATTCTTTCTCAGCAGTGTCCATTTCCCGCTGGGCTTCTTGCGCCCACGTTTCATCACCGACGCTACGGTTCATTTGCCTACTCATATATGCCATGCCGTAGTTTTCTAGTAGTTCTTGCTGTCTCTCGCGTGTTATCATCACTTCTTCTCCATGTCGTTAATGACGTTGGCTAACATATCAACTGGCTTGAACAGAACTTTACAGGTTCGTATAGATTACCCGGCAAGCAATGTTGATCATTCTTCTTCCTGAATGTCTTCAAATACATTCGGAGCTTGCTTCTTGACCAGGTGCAGCATGGCACCGGCGAGTTGTCGGATTTCCCATTGTGCATCTTTGGCAAGCCTGAGCCGGAAGAAGTGGCGAAGCTCGCGGAAGTTCATGGTCACCACAATACGCGTCGCCGCAGCATTGGGCAACGCGAATCGTGCATCTTCCTTTCGTACACCAAGCGCCCGCAGGTCCTGGTAGGTTTCCTTGACCTGCTCCATGAAGCGCGACCAGATGGTGAACGCATCAGGGTTGTCCACGATGGCGTCAGGAACCACGACCTCAGGGTCGGACATGTCCACATAACGCTGGCTCTCCTGGCTATAGGAAGCCAACCGGTGACGGACCAGTTGGTGGGAACAGGCCCTACTGATACCCGATACCTCGAAGGTCGCACTCGCGTGCTCGATGATGCTCTCATGCCCGGCTTTGAGCCGTGCGCGCAGGAACGCATCGCGGTTACCCTGGCTCTCGCTGCGATAGCACACACGCCCGGCATGTTCGGCCAGGCTCTCCGGAGAACCATCGCCGTGCAGGTAGGTAGTGATTGCGATCAGCTCAACCCGCATAGCCCACCTGCTCTGCAGAAGCGCCAGCCATCGCTTCAGCACGTTCTGCCATCGCCTGGCGCAGCTTCGCGGAGTCCTTGGGGTAGGTCAGGTAGAAACCAGAGAACAGAATGGCACAGAGGATCCAGGGGAATGGGATCGTCCAGAGAAGAGCACGCGTGAACCCCAGCGAATCAGCAAGACGACCAGCGATGAAGGCTGCCAACGCGGCGAACCCACTTTCGATGAAGGTCGTCATCGCAAAAGCCGTCGCCCGCAACTCCGGTGGAACCACTCCCTGCATCATCGGCTCCTTCGAACCCTTGCCGGGCCAACTGATCAGCAAAGCTGTGACGAAACAGAGGGCAAAGAGCCCCACAAACGGCCAATTCTGCGTCCGGGTGAACAGGATAAAGGTCAACGGGATACCGCTGACGATCGAGACCTGGCCAACGATAGTGCGTCCATACTTGGGATTCTTTCCCTCAGCCCAATCACCCATGATGCCACCGATGATGTTGCTGACTGCAGTGCCGACTACGATGCCCGCGAAGGTCAACGTAGCGCTGCCTACCGGGTGATCGAAGGCAATTGCCTCGGTCATTCCGCGCACATCGACGAACCAGGTGATCAGGTATGAGCCCATCACCACCCAGGGCATACTCCCTGCCAGTCCCTGAATGATGGCAACCCAGATGGTCGGAATGGAGAGTACTTTCCACACGTCGGAAAGCTGTGCTCGATATTCGCTGGCGGCGGCCTTCGTAATCTTACCTGCCAGCTCAGGTTCAGCACTTCCACGAACCGGCTCCTTGACGAAGATCGCCACGAAGATACCCGAGAGCACGCTGAACCCACCCAAGACGAAGAAGCCCCAGCGCCAAAGCGTCGGCGTCGCCAGCATCCCCAGCCCTAGCGTCCCGACGATGATGCCCAGGACACCAATGGACTCCAGAACACCCAGGGCGCGCCCGCGCCTCTGCGGCGGGAAGGTGTCAGACATAAGGGAGAAGGTCGCCGGCATCAGACAGCCCAACCCGATGCCGGAGATTGCCCGAATCGCCAGGAGCTGACCGAAGTTCTGGGTCAGGCCACACGCTACCGTCCAGATGCCCCAGACCCCTGTCCCGAAGATGATCACGCCCTTGCGCGAGAATCGGTCCGCCGCAAATCCCCAGAAAGGAGCACTCATCGACTGAAGGATGTTGCGGATTGTGGCAATGGTGCCGAGCGCCGTGTAGTCAAGGCCCCACAAGGACTTGATCGTAGGGAAGAGCACCGACATCGCCTGGCCCTCCCCCTGATCGATGAAGTAGCCAAAGGCCAACGCTACAAGAGTCCCGAAGCGCGATCGCTTCGCGGGTTCTGCTATCTGCGCGCGCTCGGTGTCAATTGCCATATCACCTCATCTACTTGACGACGATGCTGACCAACTGCCCTCGGGGCACGATGACCTTGACTACCTGTTTGCCTTCCAGGTTACGCTGAACCTGAGCATCCGAGAGCGCAGCCGCCTTGATGGCCTCCTCGCTACTTCCTGCGGGCAGCGTGATGCGCGCACGAACCTTGCCATTGATCTGAACGGGTAGCTCAATGGTGTCCTCGAGTAGCAGCGCCTCATCCCACACGGGCCAATCCTGCTGATGAATGCTGTAAGGATACCCCAGGAGGCTCCAGAGCTCTTCGGTCATATGCGGGGTGACCGGCGCCAGAAGCAGCAACAGTCCCCTGACAGCCTCTGTCCACAGGTCACTACCCCAACAATTCGGCTTGGCCTTGCTCAACGCATTGGTCAGCTCCATAAGGCGCGCGATCGCGGTGTTGAAGCTAAAGGTCTCAAGGTCCTCGGTGACGCTCTTGATCGCATAGTGCAATGCGCGCTGCAACTCGCGTGCAGCAGCCTGATCGGGCACAACGGCGTCGCGGCTTTCGCGTGGCGGATCCTGCACCAGCGACCACACCCGGTTGAGCCAGCGAACGATGCCCTCGATGCCCTGGCTATCCCACGGTCCACCTTGCTCCCACCGCCAGCCGAACATCAGGTAGGCGCGCAGGGTGTCGGCTCCGTAGGAGGCTACCAACGCATCAGGTGCCACGACGTTCTTCTTGCTCTTTGACATCTTCTCGACATCGAGGTGATAGAGGAGGTCATTAACCGTACCGAGGCCCTCCTTCCCCGGAATCGCAACCGGCATCTCGGCGTTGATGTGTACGACGGTCAAACCTCCTGCATCACTTGTCCGCACCTTGAGGGTCGTCTCGTCGCGGTCCATCAACTCGCCACACACCCGCGTCGCCTCTCTGGCAAAGGCAGGCCACGTCGCCGGGTCTGCAAAACCATAGACCGTGATTCGCTCGGCATGGAAAGCGGCCCCCTCCCACGTTCCCTGCACGTCAACGCAATCCCCTGGACGAGGTTCGCCGAGGATCACCCCCTGATTGCGCAGTTGGAGCATCGGCTCATCGAAGTCTACCACTCCGGCATCGCGCAGCGCCTTCGTGAAGAAGCGCGTGTAAAGCAGATGCATCACGGCATGCTCGGCCCCGCCGGTATACGTATCGACAGGGGCCCAGTAAGCCTGTTCTGCCGGGTCCCATGGCAACGACGTGGCGTCGACAGGCTCTCCCTCACGGTAATAGGGACTCAGATAGGCGTACTGGTACCAGGAGGAGCAAACAAAGGTATCCATCGTGTCAGTCTCGCGCTTGGCTGGACCACCACACTTTGGACACGTCGTATTCAAGAACCCCTCATGATAGCGCAGTGGGCTCTCACCCGTCGGCATGAAAGCGACATCGTCCGGGAGCAGCACGGGCAGATCCTCATAGGGTACCGGGACAATGCCACACTGATCGCAGTAGACGATCGGAATCGGCGCGCCCCAATAGCGCTGGCGGCTGACCAACCAGTCACGCAGCCGGTAGTTGACGGCGGCCTTACCCATGCCTCGGTCGGCAAGCCAGGTGGTAACCTTGTGGATGGCCTGGTCGCCGGGCGTGCCAGTGAAGGCACTCGAGTTGATCATGGTCCCGTGCTCGTGGTGGATGAGGATATCGCTGTAGAACTCGCAATGACTGAGCATCTCCATCACCGTGCGGTTCTCACCCACCGGGGGATCGAGCGCCCTGCAGCGCGCGAGGATCGCCCGATCAGCCTCCACCGAGTCCAGTTGGCAGACTTCACCCGGGAAGATGAAAGTCCAGCCACTGCCGACCACATCGTTCCAATGGCCGGGAAGCAAAGCCTGACGCATGAGCTCGACGTAACGCTCGATCTGTTCCTTGCCGTGGAGACTCACGTAGAGACCCTCACCCAGATCGCCTACCGGGGCTGCCCTGTAGGCAATGCCGGCCCTATCGAGCGTCGCGGCGAAGTCAGGGGGCACCGAAGCCGGGAACACCAGGCTCCGGGCCTCGCCATCGAGGCGATCGATCACGGGGATAATCGGTAGCCCGAATTTGAGCGCAAAGGCAGCATCGCGCTCGTCATGCGCGGGCACGCCCATGATTGCGCCCGTTCCGTACCCCATCATCACATAATCAGCGACCCAGATGGGGATCCGTGCACCGTTGACAGGATTGATCGCATAGGCGCCGGTGAAAACGCCCGTCTTCTCTTTCTCGGTGCTCAGCCGCTCGATCTCGCTCTGTCGCCCGGCCTGGAACTGATACTCGTGAACACTGGGATGGTGCTCCGGCTTGGTAATAACCTCAACCAGGGGATGCTCAGGCGCCAGGACCATAAAGGTAGCGCCCCAGAGCGTATCTGGACGCGTCGTGAAGACGACCAGATCGCCAGTGCCGGGGGCGGCATCCGCGGGCAGATCCTCGGGAGCCACCCTGAAGACGACCTCCGCTCCTTCGCTGCGCCCAATCCAGTTGGTCTGCAACAGCCGGATGCGCTCTGGCCAGTCTATCTTGGAGAAATCGAGCAGTTCATCGGCGTAGTCAGTGATCTTCCAGAACCACTGCTCCAGATCTTTCTTGACCACCGGTGATCCACATCGTTCGCAGATGCGCTCCTCACCAATCACCTGCTCGCGGGCCAACGTGGTCTTGCAGGAAGGGCAATAGTCCACCGGCGACATCTTGCGGTAGACCAGGCCCATATCATAGAACTTGCGGAAGAACCACTCAGTCCAACGGTAATATCCGGGCAAGCACGAGATCGCCTCGCGCTCCCAGTCAATCATCGCGCCCATGGAGCGAAGTTGTTGTCGCTCTCGGGCGATGTTCGCCATTGTCCACGCTTTGGGATGGATATTGCGCTGGATCGCGGCGTTCTCGGCGGGCAATCCAAAGGCATCAAACCCCATCGGGAACAGAACGTTGTACCCCTGCATCCGCTTATAGCGCGCCCGCACATCGCTGGGCGCCATGGCGTACCAGTGGCCGATATGGATGTCACCGCTAGGATAGGGAAGCATCGTAAGGGCATAGAACTTGGGCTTGCTCTCATCGATGACGGCCCGGTAGAGGGCATCACGATCCCATTGTTCTTGCCACTTTGGCTCGATCTCCTGCGGGTTGTAGGGCTCGGACATCACTACGCCTCCTTCAAAGGCATTACGGTATCCGGGGCATTGTACCCCCGCGACCGGATTTTGCCATCGGGCGGGGATCAGACGATGAACTGCGGCGGAATCGCCTCGCTGAGATAGACCGACTCTGCCGGGGAGAAGAAGAGGATCCCTGAGGCTGCAGCAGCCGCAGCATCGATGGTAAGCACCACCGGATCGGGTGCCTCGCGCAGCGCACCAACAAATGCCTGCTTGGGATCATCCGCCAGTTGGACATAGGTGTGTTCTCCCGCGAGGAGGCCCTCACGATGGGCCTGTGCCACAGCATCAGGCGAGACTGCACAATAGAGCCTGTCAGGAGGCTGAACCGGTTCGTACGCGAGCTTACGGGCAGTATGGCCGTACAACGCCCGGATGCGCCGCGCCCCCCCACCAGCATCGATGATCTCGAAACGTTGCGGGCCGGGCATGGCCAGGACAGCCTCGACATCGGCAAGCGTCGCCCAACGCAGATTGGGCAGCGCATGAACCACGCGCATGACCTCATCGAGTTCGGCAAAGCCTTGAGCATCCAGCCTGACCGGGAAACGCGCCGGTTGGTGCCGGAGCAGCATGAGCAGGAAGCGGCTCAGCCGGCTCAGTTGGTTCTGGTGTCGACGGGATTCGTTCACAGTCCTGCGCCCACAGTGCCCACCATCTGTGCCGCGCGCCAGAGGTTGGCACGGATCTGTTCACGCTCCCGTTGCGGCAATGTGCCGAGGAAAGCCTCGATCTTGACCCGTCGGGAATTCACGCCTTGTGAACAGCCAGGCTCGGCAGAAAAGGTCCATCCACAGGCCCGCACGAAGCGTCGGATGGCTGATTCACTCAGGAGAATAAGCGGGCGGATAAGACGCAAGCGTCCATCGAAGAACTGCCGGCACGGTTCCAGCGTCTCGAGGCGGCCCTTGTACATGATGCTCATCAGCGTCGTGACCGCGGCATCATCCGCGTGGTGACCGAGCGCCACTCTGTTACATCGCAGACGGTCTGCCGCGAGAAACAGTGCCTTGCGCCGGTTCCACGAGCAGCGGAAGCAATCCATAGGTAGCGTCTCGCTGTCGGCTACATCGAGCCGCGCGATTTCATACGGCACACCCAAGGTTCTAAACCACGGTTCCAGCACACCCACCTGATCCGGGAGCCCCACGCCCGAACCGTCGATGTGCACGGCGACAACTTCGTAGTGCCCGGGGATGTCAATGCCTCGCACCAGCAGGTCGAGGAGGGTGCGGCTGTCCTTGCCACCCGAGACCCCAACGGCAACACGGTCCCCATCGGCGATCAGGCCGAACTCGCGTACGGCACGGTTAACGCCCCTGAGCAAGAAGGTCGCTATACTGTCAGGCGTCGGCATGCGTCCCCCACGCCGAGCTACGCCTGCTCGAGTCGCCTGGCGTACTGCTGGGCGTAGTAGTCCTTGTACAACTCACCACTCTTGATGGGTCGCCACCACCACGCATTGTCCGCATACCAGCGTGTCGTTTCCTCAACCGCCTGTGCACAGTTGTAGACGTTATCCCATCCCAGCGCATGGAGCTTGCTCACGTCGAGGGCGTAACGCCGGTCATGCCCGGGCCGGTCCTCAACGTGCTTAATGAGGCTTTCTGGCTTACCCAAAGTCCTCAACACGATCTGTGTCATCTCGATGTTGGTCAGCTCCGACCCTGTACCAACATTGTAGATCTCGCCCAGCTCGCCCTTGTGTAACACCGTGTCGATGCCGGTACAGTGGTCCAGCACATGCTGGTAGTCACGCATCTGATGGCCATCGCCATAGACTGGCAGAGGCTGATCGTCGATGGCATTGGTCGCAAAGAGTGGCACCACTTTTTCGGGATACTGGTAGGGCCCGATGTTGTTGGAACCCCGCGTGATGGTCACGGGCATCCCCCACGACTCACGATAGGCGAGCACCATCAGATCGCCAGCCGCTTTGCTGGCAGCGTAGGGACTCCGCGGCTCGAGGTGATCGGTCTCCACCGAACGACCATCCAACACCTGTCCATAGACCTCGTCAGTGCTGATCTGGTGGTAGCGCTCCAATCCAGCCTTCCGAGCTGCCTCGAGCAAGACGAACGTGCCGTAGACATCCGTCTGGATAAAGGAGCCTGGCGCCATCAGAGAGCGGTCGACGTGGGTCTCTGCAGCGAAGTTCACGATTGTGTCGACGCTGTAGTGCGCAATCGTCTGCTCGACGAGAGGAATATCACAGATGTCCCCGCGGACAAAGGCATAGCGACCAGCGAATGCCTCGGCCACATCCTGCAGATTCTCCAGGCGGCCCGCATAGGTGAGCTTGTCATAGACGACGACGTGGTAATCCGGATGTGCCTGAAGGAAATAGCGCACGAAGTTCGACCCGATGAAACCTGCTCCCCCCGTCACCAAGACGTGGTGCATCGGCTGACCTCCTCGATTGAGAATGGGTCGCGCCCGGGGTTGCCACCCCCCAGTCGCCAAATGGCATTCTATCATGAAGGGCCACGTTGACGAAGCCCGCCGGTCGGGTAGAATAGCTTAGATATGGATTTCCGCGTTGATGCACCGCTTATCGTCCAAAGTGACCGGACGGTCCTGCTGGAAGTGAACAGCTCGGACTACGAAGCTGTACGGGACCATCTGGCACGTTTCGCCGAGCTGGAGAAGAGTCCGGAGTACATCCACACTTACCGGATTTCTTCGCTTTCTCTATGGAACGCCGCAGCCGCTGGACTTGACGCCGAAGGCATCATCTCCGGCCTACAGCGATTTGCCAAATACCCGCTCCCTGACAACGTCGTGTTCGAGATCCGCGACGCCATCGGTCGCTATGGCAGGGTACGACTGACCCGCGATCCCTACGACTCCGAGCGACTGCGACTGACGTCCGACGAGCCGATGCTCCTCATCGAGCTGGAGAAGAACCAGTTCCTCAAGCTCTTTGTGCTGGACCGTCTGGGGCCACACACGTTGCAGGTGCCCGCCTCTCGGCGAGGCCATGTCAAACAGGCCCTGGTCAAGGCTGGGTATCCCGCAGAGGACCTCGTTGGCTATCTCCAGGGCGCGCCACTGGAACTCCAGCTCCGTGCGCTGACAACGGACGAAACGCCCTTCACCGTCCGGGGGTACCAACGCGATGCAGCCGAGATCTTCTGGGCCAATGGCGACGATGCCGGAGGGGCAGGGGTCATCGTCCTCCCGTGCGGTGCCGGCAAGACGATCGTTGGCATGGTGGCGATGGCACAGGTGCAGACGAACACGCTCATCCTGACTCCCAGCACCGTCGCCGCACGGCAGTGGCGCGAGGAGTTGCTCTCTAAGACCACGCTGACGGAAGATCAGATTGGCGAGTATATCGGCGAGCGCAAGGAGATCCGTCCGGTCACGGTGACCACCTACCAGATCCTCACCCACCGCAAGCGCGGCACCAAGGCCCATGACGCGCCCTCGCTCGCAGAGCAGTACCCTCATTTCGCGCTCTTCAGCGAGGGCAACTGGGGACTGATCATCTACGATGAGGTACACCTGCTCCCCGCCCCGGTCTTCCGCATCACGGCAGAGCTACAGGCGCGCCGCCGCCTCGGCCTCACAGCAACGCTGGTCCGTGAGGATAACCGTGAAGAGGATGTGTTCTCGTTGATCGGCCCCAAGAAGTATGATGTGCCTTGGCATGACCTGGAACGACAGGGCTGGATCGCCCCTGCCGTCTGTTACGAGATCCGTGTCGCGATGTCCGAGGACGAGCGAATGACGTACATCATGGCGGAGCAGCGACAGAAGTACCGCGTCGCAGCGGACGCGACGATCAAACTCGACATCCTCGACAAGCTTCTGGCCTATCACGAAGGCGATCGCATCCTCATCATCGGCATGTATCTGGAACAACTGGAGCTGATCGCCAAACGCTATGACCTCCCGATCATCACCGGAAAGACCAAGGTCGCTGAACGAGAGGAGCTCTACGAGAAGTTCCGCAATGGGGAAATCACTACCCTGGTCGTCTCAAAGGTCGCCAACTTCTCGATCGACCTTCCGGATGCCAACGTAGCCATCCAGATCTCGGGAACCTTCGGTTCGCGCCAGGAAGAGGCGCAACGCCTCGGGCGCATCCTGCGCCCCAAAGCGAACGGAGGGCAGGCCTACTTCTACACAATCGTGACCAAAGAGACCGTCGACCAGGATTTCAGTGCTAACCGCCAGCGATTCCTGACCGAGCAGGGCTACCGCTATCTGATCCTCTACGGCGAAGAGATTCCCGGGGCGCTTCCCCACACGCAGAGGCGAGTGCTGCTGGACGACATGGGCTCCTAGGATGAACACCAAGTCTACCGACAAGCAACCAGGTACCAAAATGACGGGCGCACTGTCCCCGGAAATCGGCTATCGTTGGGAATCGCCTCCACAGCCCAGGCGTCCTGACATAGCGCACCTGTGGTCGATAGGGAAACTCGACCCAGTCTCACGCACGGTGAACGAGCTCGATCTGGCACAATGGCGGATCGCGCATCTTCGTGAGCTGATTGCGCCCATAGGGGATCAACCGGAAGGGGCTACGCGTCACCAGGTAACCCGGCATCTGGCCGAGCTCTTCCTCGATCGAGAACGCCTGTCCAACGCCGTGCACAGCCTCTCCGACGAGGAGTTGCGCTATTATGTCACGCTGATCTTACAGACTCATCTCCACTATCGTAACGCGAGGCCCCTGGGGAAGAAGCTGTGGGAGGGATTCACCACCGACTGGCCCAAACTCGCACGGCGCATCCGGAAGGTGTCGTTGGCCCTGGAAACAGAGGCTGGTGACCTTTACCTTCCGGTTGGCCTGCGGCGTAGTCTCCCACCCATCTCATTGCCCTTCGCTTCCTGCCAGGCACCGCGGCAGGTTGTGGCAGCCGACAGCCTGCAGATCCTGACTCAGGTTCAGCAACTGCTCATCCTGCTCCAGTCCGAATCGTGGAAGCTGCGCGATCGGCTGCGCTGGCAGGCACCCACTTACCAGTTTGCACAGCAGATCACGTGCTGGCCCATTATCCCAGCCGACGCCCGGAGACTCAACTCCCACGTGGACATGGACGGAGCGATCGAGCTCCTGCCGCCAGATCCCGCGCCGACCGATGGAGCGCTGGCTGCGTGGGCCGAGGCGCTAGGTTGCTCAGAGGAGCGGGCAGAGTTTCTGTACGCACTCCTGGAGACCGGCGGAATTGTCTTGCAGGGTAGCCCAATCACGGTGGACAGTGCACTGGCACAGCAGTGGCTGTCGCTCCCTCCAGGGCGACAGGTGGGGGTCCTGTATCAGCTATGGCGGCTACTGGGGGCTCAGCTCGATCGACCGCAGTGTCAAAGACGTTGTCAGATATCTGCGCGAGGTCATTCTCGAGTTACTGTCCGCTCTTCCACAGAACCAATGGCTCGCAACCCGCGATCTGTTGAAATGGATTGCCGCACTCTTCCCAACACCGGACACCCAGCAGTACCTGCTGGGCCTGAACCCACAGGGGCCCAAGGGAGGTTGGCTAGACTTCCTTGAGCTGGTGTTGCTCAGTATCCTCACGGGGCCATTGCTTGCCCTGGGGTTGGTGGAGCTTGGGCCGGGACTGGATGATGTCAAAGCCATACGGCTTCGTGATCTCCAGGACTTGCAGTGGGAGCGACGAGAAGAAGTGTCACTGGATGTCATCGTCGGGATGAGCCAGAAAGCAATACGGTTCTCACCAGGCGAATCAATCCTGGAGATCGAAACCCCCATTCCCCCTCCCTTTCTGGCGTTTGTTTTACAGTGGGCTACGCCAGCGGGGTTCTCGCGCACCCTGGTTCGCTACCGTCTGGATGTCAAGATGCTTCACCGGGCCTTCGAACAGGGACTGGACCCTGAGGCGCTCAGGGCAGCGTGGACTGCCACCTCAGGCCTTGAACCCCTGCCATCGATCGACGAATGGTGGGAGATGTGGTGGCAGCGGTACGGACACGTGCGCCTCTACCCAGCGCAGGCCCTGCTCCAAACGCGCGATGCATTCACGATGCAAGAGCTGCAGGCTTCGCTCCCCCATCTACAAGCCTCATCTCTTGGAGCATTGACTCCAAAGGCACTGCTCCTAGATGAGGGAAGCGTCGATGACCTGCTCAGCGACCTGACCCGACAGGGCTATATGCCAAAAGAAGTATAGCAATGCTGCCCCTAGAAGCCGGATTGCAGACCTATACCGTCGGTGGGCTCCGTGAAATCGCCGAGCACCTGGGACTTAAACTGGACAGCAAGCCGCCGCGCAAGGATTGGCTGATCACCAGGTTGTGTGAGACCATCCCTCGCAATGCCAGCACGCCCGCCTATGTTCAGACTCTGACCGATGCTGAGCAGGCTGCGTTGGCAGTGATGGTGACGAGGGAGGGGCCCTTCACGCTACCCCAAGTGGCGCGCCCCTTGATGTTGGCAGGAATGGCGTCGACTGACAACCAGACCGAGGAACCGTTCCGGCCGCGGGCACGACACGTGATGTTCGATCTGCTGCACAAAGGTCTCATCGTGAATGTAGCTACGCCGAGCTTCGATCGCAGCCCCCGAACACTGATGCTTCAGACGACCTTCGACGTGCCTGCAGAGGTGCGCAGCGCTCTGCCTCTGGCGCTCCTGCATCAGCCCACACCGCAACCCGATCTCTTTGCGCGCGCAGACCTGAGACCAGCGCAGGTTGCTTCCCGCGATCTAGGCGCATTCCTACGCGAGCTTCTGTTCGTGTGGACCGAGTTGCGTAACCAGCCCGCACAGCCGCTCAAGTCCGGGGGACTGGGAAAACGTGAGCGACGAAGGCTGGCTGAGGCTGTGGGCTTCGCCGAACCCGGGGGACTGGACAGCGTAGCCTGGCTCTATGAAGTGTTGGTCGCGCTGAACCTGGTACAGGAATCCGGAACGGAGATCGGCGCAGTGGAGGGCCACGCCGCCACCCTCTTCTGGGGTGCCAAGCGAACGCAGCATACACACGATCTGCGCAGAGCCTACGTTCGAATGACCTGTCCCCTCTGTCAGGATCGGGCCGCAATACGCCTGACCGGTTACCTCCAGGGACTTGAAGTCTTGCCGCCCTCCGTGTTACGCGAGCGAATTCTGGGAACGTTGGAACAGTTGGCGACCACCGGTTGGATTCCCTTCGAGTTCGTCATGAACGTGCTGGTGGGTGGGCTACCGGGCAGCCTCATGTTCACAGAGCAGACCGTGGGCGTCATCTACGGTCAGCTCCACTACTATGAGAACACGTACCGCGCTGAGGTAGAGCGAACTCTCAGCGGTATGGAGTTGAACCTGACCCGCTGCGCGCTCGAGGAGCTTTGCACGATGGGGCTGGTCGAATTGGGCTACGCCAGCACTGAGGCAGTAACCCCTGTGGCCATTCGCGCGATGCAGGAAGCGATGATCCCTGCACCTCCGGCAGGGCCGTCACCGAGCATCCTCGAGCAACCCTGGCAGATGATCCTCCAGCCCGATTTCCAGGTACTTGCTTTGGGCCCGGTCCCGTTGCGGGTACTGGCCGGGTTGGAACAGATTGCGCGCCGGGAGAAGATTGACAAGACCGTCATCACCTATCGGCTCACACGTGATGCCGTGTACAGGGCGTTGCAGAGTGGTGAGACTGTAGAGAGCATCACGGCATATCTGGAAGAGACTACGGGGCAAGTCATCCCCCAAAACATCCAGCGATCGCTCGAGGAATGGTATCAGCAATACGAGCGAATCGTCATCCGCCGCAGTGTCAGGATCCTTCAAGTCGATACTCCCGAGCGCCTGTTGTTATTGCTCGACGTCCCTGAACTCCGATCGCTTCTCCATCCCACCGATGAGCGGACGGCGTGGTTCCTTCCGAACGAGCTCAACCGGGTCCAGCAGTGCCTGCTGGACCTCGAGCTGTTGCCGGCGGCGTCCCAGGGGGCGCAGGCTGATCTACCCAACAGCATGCGGTGGCAAGGCGTCGAACTGGAACCCCGTACAGCGTCACCCAGTCTCTACGTTACCGGGGTGCTGATGCGCTTTGCAGAACCCAATGGTAGACGGTGGCTCCTCACGCCCGAGTCCATCGAGAAGGCATCCACATCAGGTTATACGCCATCTGAGATCGTTGCTACCCTGAAAACGCTGACCGGGTCTGCGCTGCCTGCGGACGTGGAGAAGCACATCGTAGCCTGGGGCAAACACTTTGGCACAGGTCAAACAGCCCAGGTGCGCCTGCTCCGGCTCAAACGCAGTGAGTCGCTTGGCGAATTGCGCGCCGCCGAACCTCTCCTACACCGTTGGTTACGCCCCTTACCCGGCACGGAGAATCTTGCAATTGTCAACGAGGCCCACTGGGACGAGGTGAGAGCCCTACTGGCCTCGTGGGGAGTGGATGTCGTTTCCGAACGTTGGTGGTGATCCATCCGGGCAGCAAGCGCATACCGAAATCTGACACTCTGTTGGCAAGCAAGCCTCCGATGCTATAATGAGAATGCACACGGTGTCACCATCCATGGAGGTCGCAATGAGTCCAGATCAGTCAGCGGCGGTCAAGCGGCGCAAAGCTCAGACGATCTATGACAAGGCCCTTGCGGCGTATGAACGCTGGGATGTTGAGGATGCAGTCAAGGGACTGGAAGCAGTCGTAGCGCTGCACCCTGACAACGCGACCTATCACATGCGCCTGGCGCAGGTTCTCTCTCGTGCCGGTGACTTCGACCGTGCACTTCGGGCACTGGCCAACTACCTCAGACTGGAGCCTGAGTCAAAGGTTGCCAGTCGTATCGAACAGCTCTTCGCCAGCGGAATGGACCCGGTCGAGAACGTCATCACCGAACGCATGACCGCTACCCATCTGCCGATTGACCTCATCGGTGCGGCCATCCAGATGTGGATGGAGTTCCGCATTAGCCTGGGGGAGGAGCCACTCGCTATCCCCAAGCCCGAGGCATGGGCAGCCGCGGTGGACTATACGGTGCGCAAGGTGAACCTCCACGACGTGGTGCTGGAAGAGCTTGCCAACACCTACGAGACATCGGCGGAGACGATCCGGAAGCATCATGAGACCCTGGTCACGCGGCTGGACATCATGCCGTGTGACTACCGGTACTTCACGGGAAAGCAGAACCCACTCGACAAGCTGGTCGAGGCCGCCGAACTACTGGAAAAGCTCGAGGATCGCTTCCGCCACGAGTAGGCATCAGGCCAGCGGGAGTCAAACCCAGACGTGACGTCATCTGCCCTGTCAGCAGCACGCGAGGCACTGCAATGGGCCTTCGCACAGCTGGCGCAGGTTACCGACCGCCCTCACACCGAAGCCGAGCGACTGCTCGCCTGGGTCTTGCACGTCGACAGGACCACGGTTCTGGCCCATCCCGAATGGCTGCTCACACCCGAACAGGGCGAGCAGTTCAGGGGCGCTATAGAGCGGCGAGCCGCGAATGTGCCGCTGCCCTACATCCTCGGTCATATGGAGTTTTTCGGGTCCGAGTTTTGCGTCACTCCCGCCGTCCTAATCCCCAGGCCCGAGACGGAACTTCTGGTCGAGCTGGCCCTGCACCGCATTCAGCACCAGCCCCGTAGCCGTGTGGTCGATGTCGGCACAGGATCAGGTTGCATCGCTGTCACGCTGGCCATGAAAGCTTCGGGAGCCCGCATCTGGGCCACGGACCTCTCGGCCCCGGCGCTGGACGTAGCTCGTGACAACGCAGAGCGTCACAACGTCGCTAAACGGATTGCCTGGATACAGGCTGACCTCTTGACCCCCCTGGTCAACCACTTCGACCTGATCATCAGCAACCCACCCTACGTCACCGAGAGCGAATGGCATGTTCTCCCCCGTTCAGTCCAACAGGAACCGCGGCACGCGCTCGTCTCTGGCCCGCACGGGCTGGATGCCATCCTCAGGCTTCTCGACCAGGCAGCCACCCGTCTGGCTTCCGGCGGCATGCTCTTGATAGAGATTGGCGCGAATCAGGGCGACGCCGTGATCACCATGGCCACGACGGCCTTCGAGCGGTATGCCCGCCGGGGAATGCACTCCCGGATCCATCGTGATCTGGCCGGCAAGGACCGTATCCTTGAGGTGTCACTGACACCCTGACCGTTGCTAGCTCTGTCCAGCAGGCCAATCCCTAGCCAGCCCAGCGGATCAAGCCATGTTGGATGGGTGTCACCAGATCCTCATGGTAGGGCAATACGCGCACAGTATATCCATGGAGGCCGCTCATTGAACACTGGGCGTCCGCCTCGTAGAGATAGCGCTGCCCACCGAGTTCCTTGCTGACCCGCATTGCGACCGGCCTCCCCGGGACCAACTCGCCGTTGGGATTCACGAGTCCAAGGTAGACCTCGACACGAACGTCTTCGGGCCGGATGACACCGAGGTATACCTCAGCATGAGTCGTGAACGTCTGGCCTACCGGGATCTGTGCTGGTAGCTCGCCATTGACCGAGTCAACGCGAATCTGTGCCCAATCGCGAAGCAGCCGCTCACGCCAGGCAGCAAGATCCTTAGCCCTGGCGAAATCGTCCGCGGCAAGCTGGTGATAGCGCAAGGCCAGGGGAACGTAGAATCGGTCAGTGTACTCTGCTACCATCCGGTTGGTATTGAAGAAGTACGAAAGATCAGCGATGCTGGCCTTCATCAACTCGACCCAACGCCGTGGGACACGCCCCACCCGGTCGTAGAACGTGGGAACCACATCGCGCTCCAATAGGTCATACAGTGCCTCTGCCTCGACACGATCCTGGTAATCGGGGTCGTTGTATGTCTCGCCCCGACCGATGGCCCACCCCACCTCGCGGTGATAGGCTTCAGCCCACCACCCATCCAGTGTGCTCATGTTCAGCACACCATTGGCTGCAGCCTTCATACCGCTGGTCCCGCTGGCTTCCCTGGGCCGGCTGGGCGTATTAAGCCAGACATCGCAGCCCTGAACCAGATAGCGGGCCACGATCATGTCGTAGTCCTCCAGGAAGACGATTCGATTGCGGAAGCGCTCCTGCCGGCTCAGATCGACGATCTTCTGGATCATCGCCTTGCCGGGATCATCCTTGGGATGCGCTTTTCCAGAGAAGATAATCTGTACAGGGCGGTCCGGATTGTTGAGGATGCGGTCAAGACGGTCAGGATCGTGCATGATCAGCGTCGCTCGCTTGTAGGTTGCGAAGCGCCGTGCCAGACCAATGGTCAATGCCTCGGGGTCCAACACCTCTTCGGCGATACTGAGGTCGCTCAACAGCGCACCGCGTTGCTCCAACTGGCGCTCCAGGCGTTGCCTGGTTATGCCGACCAGACGTTCCCGACGACGCTCATGCGTACGCCAGAGTTCATCCGCCGGCATATCCATCGCCAGCTTCCAGACCTCCGGATCGCCGGGTTCCTCTCGCCAGCGAGGGCCGAGGTAACGGTCGTAAAGTACCTTCATGTCACGGGAGATCCAGGAGAGTATGTGAACACCATTGGTAACGTGGGATATCGGAATCTCCTGTTGGGGCACTCCAGGCCACAGACCCTGCCACATCTGCCGTGACACCTCACCATGGAGGGCGCTTACCCCATTGGTATTCGACGACAGTCGGATGGCCAGGACCGTCATACAGAACGGTTCATTGACATCGAAGGGGTTCTCACGGCCCAGGGCCATGAAGTCATGCCAACTCAAGGCCAGCTCCTGCGTGGCGTAGTCGTGGAAGTAGTGCTGCATCAAGTGGGGCGGAAACCTATCGTGGCCCGCCGGCACTGGCGTATGCGTCGTAAAGACACAACTGGCTGCGGCTGCCTCGCGGGCTGCAGCGAAGCTAAGCCCATGGTCAAGAATCAGCTTGCGAATGTGCTCGAGCGCCAGGAATGCGGAATGCCCCTCGTTCATGTGATAGACCACGGGGAGCAAGCCCAGGGCCCTGAGTGCCCGATAGCCGCCGATACCCAGCAGGATCTCCTGTTTGACGCGCAGATCTTGATCCCCACCGTAGAGCTGATCGGTGATGTCGCGGTCCTGGGGGCGGCTATTCAGCGGTGTATTCGTATCCAGGAGATAGAGGGGAACACGCCCGACCTGAACACGCCATATCTGGGCAAAGACTTTGCGCCCGGGGAGTTGCACATCGACCACTAGCGGTTCGCCATCCGGACCACGTTCCAGCATCAACGGGAGATTGTCGAAGTGATTGTCCTCGTACGCCTCCTGTTGCCAACCGGCCTGGTTGAGGTACTGCAGAAAGTACCCTTGTTGGTAGAGCAATCCCACCCCGACCAACGGGACATTGAGATCGCTCGAGGACTTGAGATGGTCGCCCGCAAGCACCCCCAGGCCACCAGCAAAGATAGTCAGTGATTCCGTGAGTCCAAACTCCAACGAGAAATAGGCAATGATCGGCGCCTCTTGCTGACCATACTTGCGGTCAAACCAGGCGGTCCCGGTCTGTTCCATGTATTCATCCAGGTACGCCGTTGCTCGCTCCAGGTGTGCCAGGAACCCCACGTCGGACGCGACTTTCTCCAGGCGCTCCTGGCTGATCATTCCCAGCATGCGCACGGGATTGTGGTTCGTCCGCTCCCACAACTCGCTATCCAGGCGAATAAACAGCTCAATGGCATCATGCTTCCAGGCCCAGCGCAGGTTATGTGCCAACCGCCACAGAGGCATCAACGCCTCGGGCAGCGAAGGGATAACGGAAAACGTGCGAATGGGTCTCGGCTTCATCCAAGCCACCTCCTTCAGTGCAACACCAGGGGAACGTCAGAGATCAGCGCATATTCGGGTACCATAGCACCGTTCAGCATCAGTACAACCCATGGATAACACCGGACGCCTTCAGGGAAGCGAGTTCTCAACGAGCCGCTTCCCCGAAGGTCCAGGACAGTGTAGTAAAGGTCACGGTTCATATAGGCGGACAAAACCTGCAAGGAGACGATCAC
>JAKJAE010000006.1:0-5179 GCA_022707665.1 Chloroflexota bacterium | reverse complement strand
CCGCCGGCGCAATCAGAGCCAGCCAGAAGGCAAGCGTCCCCTTCATCTTCAGGCGTTCCGCGCGCAACACACGCGGGATCTCGCAGACCATGGCGTTCATTGCAGCAGTCCCGCTTCCTCACCGGTCACTTGCAGGAAGATGTCTTCCAGCGTTGGTTGAACGACGTTGAGCTCGTAAACGTTGACCCCAGTTGCCGTCAACTGGACGTTGATCATCGAGGCATCCGAGATGCCATTCACCGAGGCCCAGACATGGCCGTTGTTGCCACTCCGGTGCGCAGTCCATCCCGCCCGGCGCAGAACGTGCTCGGCATTCTCGGGCTGGTCGACTCCCAGCATGACACGGTTGTCGACCTCAGCATGGAGTGCTTCCAGAGTGCCCTGGTACCGCAGGCAGCCCTGGTGCAAGATACCAATGTGCGTAGCTACCTGCTCGACCTCCGCCAGGAGGTGGCTCGACAGGAAGACGATGACCCCGTGGGCCCCTGGCAGATCACGTATCAACTGTCGAATCTCCCGGATCCCGGCAGGATCCAGACCATTCGTGGGCTCATCCAGGATCAGAAGATCCGGATCACCAAGCAACGCGAGGGCCAAACCCAGACGCTGCTTCATGCCCAGCGAATAGGTCCGTACCTTGCGATCCGCTGAGTCTGTCAGTTTGACGACCTCAATCGCGCGATCGACCGTAGCTCTGGTTGCGCCAGTCAGTCGACGCGTCAGCTCAAGGTTCTCGCGCCCCGTCAGGTGTGAGTAGAGAGAAGGCGCCTCCACGAGCGCTCCGACGTTGCGCAGACAATCGCGCCTGTGCTCTCGCAACGGCGTGCCCAATAATTCGATCGCCCCAGCATCCGAGCGAATCAACCCGAGCAACATGCGGATCGTTGTCGTCTTGCCCGCACCATTTGGGCCGACAAAACCATAGACACTCCCGCGCGGAACACGCAGCTTGACCGCGTCCGCAGCAAGATAAGGAAGAAGAACGACGCTGACAAAATGAGGAGAGTAGGACCTGCCGAACCCAACGGCGCATAGCCAGGCCCAACCGCCCTTCCCAATGCCCAGAAAACCGCAAGCCACAGGCCTGCACCTACCGGGCTGAGGAGCAGCGCGGCATGCGCTTCATACCAGAGATGGCGAACCGGGCTTTCCCTGTCAGGAACTCGCAAGCGTACGGCGTTCCACAGAGCGGCCAGCTAGACGACGAGAGCAACGGTGCCGAGGGGCGCCTGCGTGTCAGTGGCTGCCGAGGTCAGCTCCAGGCCGGAGAGCGCACAAAGACCAAGCGACCATGTCTCTGCCAATGCCCTGACGATCGTCGCACCAAGGAAGAAGGAGGACCGTTTCGCCCTAGCCTCCATACCTCAGCTCAGGCCAAGCGGTCCAGGCGGTGTGGACTCATCCCTGGCCCCCCACCATCCGGGCATGCTCCCTCCGGGTGCTTGCCAACAGGGCGTGTACTCAGCCGGTACCCCACACCCCAGACCGTCTCGATCGCATCGGCAAGGCTGCCGAGTTTCCGGCGCAGGCGAAGGACTGCATTGTCGACAGACCGATCCCCCACGACATACGTCTCACCCCAGACAGCATCGAGCAGATAGTCGCGGCTGAAGGCACGCCCAGGGTTGCGCATCAACAGGTGCAGGAGTTCGAACTCGGTGCGTGTCAGATCCAGCTCATGTCCGTTCAAGGTCGCCCGATATCCTTCGGGTTCAAGAGTCAATGCGCCGAACACCAGTTGGGCTTCTGCCCGTGCACGATCAGCCTCGACCATTGCCTCAACGCGCTCCACACGTCGCAAGAGCGCCCGTACACGCGCAATCAGCTCACGCATACCGAAGGGCTTCGTATCTATCATGGCGCACCAATGTCCGGGATCTGGAGTCCAGGGTCCAGAGTAAGCGGAGATCAGGCGTGGTCACTACTCTTGAGCTTGCATGCGCCCATGCTAGAATACGCTTCCGATGCGAATCCGAAGCCTGAGCCTGCGCCAATTCCGCACCTATAACCGGCTGGAGCTGGATCTCCCCGCAGGCCCCATCTTGCTCCTGGGAGCCAACGCACAGGGCAAGACCAGCCTTCTCGAAGCGATTGCTTTCCTGGCCATTGGCTCTTCACCATTGACTACCGTCGACCAACAGGTCATCCATTGGGGCGCCGAGGAGGCAAGCTTGCCTTTCTCGCACGTAAGCGCTGAGGTGGTGCGGCGCAATCGGGCGGAGACGCTCGAAATCGCCATCGAGCGAAAACCGACATCCAATGGCCACCAGCGCTTGCAGAAGAGCGTGCGCATCGACCAGCGACCGGTGCGCCGGTCCAATCTCGCAGGCCATCTGAACGTCGTGCTATTCCTGCCCGAGGACCTGGACTTGGTCCATGGGCCCCCCGTCGGGCGTCGTCACTATCTCGACAATCTGCTCTCACAGGTCTACCCGACCTATGTCGAAGTGTACGCAGCCTACCGCCAGGCAGTCTCACGACGCAATGCACTCCTGCGCCATCTGCGGCGACGGGGAGGCGATCCGATGCAACTGGTGCCCCTGGAAGAGCGCCTCGTCCGCACCGGTGTCACCGTCTCGCTCTACCGCAGGCGCGTGATTCGCGAGCTCACTGTGCATGTCGACCGGCTGCACCGCGAGCTGACCGGGGGGCAAGCCTGGCTCAGGCTGCAATACGAGCCCAATTTCGACCCGGTGCGCCCGCCAGATTCCGACTACCAGATGGGACTGCTCCCCGAGACCGAACCGGAGCCTCCGGTGGATGTTGAAGCACTCTATGAGGCCTATCGGGAGGCACTGGCGCACAGGCGTCGCCACGAGATCGAGAGGGGAATGACCCTGGTCGGCCCACACCGCGACGAGATGCGCTTCATCTCCAACGAGCGCGATATGGGCATCTTCGGCTCGCGCGGGCAGCAACGAACCACGGTATTGGCCCTGCACCTGGCCGAACTGCGCTGGCTCGAACAGACAACGGGGGAATCTCCGGTTTTGCTCCTCGATGAGGTCCTTGCCGAACTTGACCGCGCCCGGCGTAGCTACTTGCTCGATCTGCTCAGTGGTGTAGAGCAGACGATTCTGGCGACGACCGATGCCGACCTGTTTCCGGGCAGCTTCCGGAAGCACACGACCACCTTCCGTGTATCCGAAGGCATCGTAACGCCCCTCGAGTCACCCTAGTCCACGTCGCAGAACGACGTCAGTTCAGCACCACCTTCGCCAGCGGCTCAAGCGTCTCAGGGGACGCTGGAATGGGAAGGTCAGTATTTTGAACTAGGCTGATCTCTCCCGGCAGATCCAGAGCTTCGATCGCCAACATCAGGTTGGCCATACAGATGCCACCATCGAAGTAACGGTACTCCTGAAGCACGGGATTGCCGCCATAGCGGGCATTCCTTTTGTGTAGCAAGAGCCAGAGGGTATCGTCTCGCCAGAGGAAGCGCCAGGGTTGGGCATTGTTCGACGATGGCGCGCGTCGCGCCGCCTCGATCAGTTTGGTCAAGTGCTTCGCCGGAGGGGCAGGCCTGTCGAACGATCCATCAAAGTAGATTTCCTCCGGCTTTAGCCGGGTCACCCCCCCGGAGGCACGGCGAATCACGGCATTGATCGTCCGGCCTGTCACCGTCTCCGCTGCGTGCCCAAAGAGGAGAAATGCGCCGGTGCGGCCACCGCGCGGCAGTCTGAAGCGGATCCGCACGTTGTTCTCTCGCCCCAGGCTTCCTATGAAGCAGACACTGATACCCAACTGCACCATCTGCACGCAAATCTGCTCCAGGCGATAGCCGAGGTCGACCAGGGGCATCCGATTTCCCATCGTATGGGCTACCAGGTAATGCGGCGGGGAGACCACGCGGCCATAGCCACCCATCGCGGCGATGAGATCTTCACCGCTGACGACGTCGCGCCGCATCACGCGAAACCGGTTCTCCGGGAAAAGGGGACGGGCACGGGCGACGATATCGTCAACCATCTCCAACATCTCCCGATCCAAGGGCTCGTTGCGATAGCGCCTAACAGACCGCCGGTTGAGGATGGCTTGGTATAGATCCACGTGTGGTTCCCCCTGCTTCAGACAATGGCTAACAAGACGCCGGCCCCCTCAGGGAAGGCCGGCGTTCAAAGAGCTTGTGCGACTGCGCGATCTATGCCTCTTCCAGGTCGTCCGATCGCAGTTTCTTGTGGCGATAGACGATGCGACCGCGCGTAAGATCGTAGGGAGAGAGCTCCACCCGCACACGATCGCCCAGCAGGATCCGAATGTAGTACTTGCGCATCTTGCCGGAGAGGTAGGCCAGCACTACATGCCCCGTCTCCAATTTCACCTTGAACTGGGTAGCAGGCAAGGCCTCAACGACCAAGCCCTCAACAACGATCTTTTCTTCCTTGGTTGTCATTCGAGCAGCTCTACTCCTCCAACTCCGCACCGCCTGCATCATCTACAGATTCTTCTTCAATATCACCATCGCCGCTGTCATCGACTTCAGCGCTCACATCCTGCGCGACATCGCCGAAATCGAGATCATCATCCTCGTCCTCGTCGCCTTCCTCGACCGTAGTAGCCTGTTCCTCCTCGATCTGAGTGAGAGCCCACTCTTCCCACTCATCAGGACGGACCTGGCGGACACTCAGACCGATACGACGTCGCTCCGGTTCCACGCGAATGACCTTCACCAGGACAGGCTCACCTGAGACCATCTCCTCACGTTGCGCGATGTCACGCAGCTCGGAGTTATGAAGCAGTCCCTCAACGCCCGGCTCTAGCTCGATGAAGACACCAAAATCGACGACCTGGGTTACGCGACCCTGAACCAGGCGGCCGATCGCGTATCGTTCGACGACGCTCTCCCAGGGATCGGGGGTAAGCGCCTTGATGCTGAGGGCAATCCTCTGCCGGTCACGATCGACGCTCAGAACCTTCACCTTGACCCGCTGGCCCACATGATACACCTCACTGGGGTTCTCGATACGGCCCCAGGAAAGCTCTGAGATGTGCACCAACCCATCCATACCACCGAGGTTCACGAACAGACCAAAGTCAGTGATCTGGCTGATTCGGCCACGGCGCACCTGGTCGGCCTCAAGCTCCTCGAGAAGGTCCTGGCGACGCGTAGCGCGCCATTCCTTGGCAGCGGCACGCTGCGAAAGGATCAGGCGGCGACGACGGCGGTTGACCTCGATGA
>JAKJAE010000069.1 GCA_022707665.1 Chloroflexota bacterium | reverse complement strand
GGGCGCCCATCACCGCCAGATCGTTGACCGTCCCACACACCGCAAGCTCGCCGATATCGCCTCCCGGAAAGAAGAGGGGCTGAACAACGTACGAGTCCGTGGTGAGAGCCACTCGCCCAGGAGGAAGCTCACCCAGGACCGCCGAATCGCCCATTGCATTAAGAAGCGGATTGTCGAAGGCGCGTGCGAACACATCGTGGATCAGCTCACGGCTGAGCTCCCCACCGCTGCCATGCGCCAGCAGGATCCGAGAAACAGACTTCTCACTGCTGGCTGTTGACTGCTGGATAGGGTGAGCCAGTGGCTGACGGGAAGGATCCAGAGACTGGCTCGCAGGTGCCCTGCCCTCCGGTTCTTGATTCGTAGCCTCGCTGATTCGCTGATCCGACTTATCGCTCATTCGCTCACTCACTGTACTTGTAGAATGCGGCACACGCTCCCTCGGCACTGACCATGCAGGGACCGACGGGGTTGCGGGGCGTACATACACGCCGGAAGAGAGGGCAAGCGCTCGGTTCAATCACGCCGCGCAGAACCTCGCCGCAACGGCATCCCTTGGGCTCAGGAGTGTCCGTGGCCTCCACCGGAAAACGCCGCGCGGCGTCCCGGTGTGCGTAGGCGGCGTTGAGAACGAGACCACTACGAGGGATCTCCCCAAAACCACGCCACGCTGCTGCACGCACGTCAAAGACCTGGTCAAGCATGCGCATAGCAGTGGGATTGCCCGCGGGGGGGACACTGCGCCCATAGGTGTTAAAGACTCCAGGAGTGCCCTCGGCAACGGCGTGAACCAAAGCCGCGATCGCCCCAAGCAGGTCCAGCGGCTCAAATCCCGCGACCGCACATGGAATGCCATAGTCGTCAGGCAGAAAACTCCAGGCGTCGCTACCGATGACGGCACTGACGTGTCCGGGACCGATGATACCATCGAGCGCCACCTCACCGGCATCGAGGATCGCGCGCATCGCAGGGGGCGTCAGCTTGTGCAGACTGAGCACGCTGAGATTGGGCACCTCGACCTTCTCGGCCTGAAGCACCGCCGCCGCTACCCCCGGCGCTGTCGTCTCAAAGCCAACACCCAGAAAGATGACCTCGCGATCAGGGTTGGCCTGTGCGAGGGAGAGCGCATCGAGGGGGGAGTAGACAATACGAACATCGGCTCCGGCGGCGCGCAACTCCTGGAGGTTCCCACGGCTCCCGGGCACGCGCACCATATCGCCGAACGTGGCGAGGATCACGTCGGGCTGTACTCCTGAGAGCGCCATTGCCGTATCAAGGTCGCGCGACGCCGTCACGCACACAGGACATCCCGGCCCGCTGCGCAGCTCAACGTCACCTTCGAGCGTCTGGCGGAGGCCGTAATGGAAGATGGCGTGGGTATGGCCACCACAGAACTCCATCAGTCGCACCGGGCGGATCGTGGGATGCGCAGCAACTTCGTGCCGGATCTGACCGATCAGCCGTCGTGCCAGGTCCGGGTCGCGAAACTCATCGATGAACTTCATAAGGCCAACTGGCTCCCCGAGGGCGCCCGATGTGCGTCCTCCATCTCCAACTCCTCCTGAATGCGAGCCAACTCAGCAAAGGCCTCCAGTGAGGCCTCGGCCTCCTCTGGATCCATCAACGAAATCGCGTAGCCTGTGTGAACAAGCACGTAGTCACCGACCCTGGCCTCCGGCGTCAGCGCGAGGCTCACTTTGCGGGTCACGCCGCCGAGCTCAACGGTCGCAAGACCCTCGGCGTCGATCTCAATAACCTGTGTAGGAATTGCCAGACACATCGTTGGTCTCCTGTCTTAATTCCCGAACAGGCCCATCGCGGCCTGTCCGAGGGAAACGCCACCGTCATTGGGTGGTACCTGCTGGTGCGTCAGGACCTTGAAGCCTGCATGGCGCAGCCTGGTCACACTGAGTGAGAGCAAGAGTCGATTCTGGAACACACCGCCGCTCAGCGCTACCGTATCGATGCCGGTGGATTCCCGCAGGCGCCCGCACACGGTGACCGCCATCGACGCGACCGTGACGTGGAACCTCAGGGCAATGTCGGCAGCAGGGATGCCATGGTCCAGGTCGTCCAGGATGGCATCGAAGAGCGGCGCGACGCCGATCTGGAGCGGGGTGATGCGAATCGGAGAATCAAGAATCAGAGAATCAGAGAATCGAGAATCCCGCATCGGCGAGCCAACAGCAGCATCTATTGAGAAAGGATAGGGGGATACCTCAGAGCCGGCGGCTGCCCGGGCGGTAGGCACCACTTGCTCAAGCTCAATGGCGGCTTGAGCCTCATAGGATGCCTCGTGACAGATACCAAGGAGGGCACTCACCGCATCGAAGAGCCTGCCCATCGAGGACGTCAGAGGCGTGTTCAGCTTGCGGTCGACCATCGTCCGCACGCGCATGACGTCCGCAGGGCAGAACTCGCCCAAAGGCAATCGCTCGTCGAAGTCCAATGCGTGAAGGTAAGCCGCCGCGATACGCCAAGGATGGTGGATAGCGCTATCCCCTCCAGGCAGAGGCAGCACCTCAAGATGCGCCGCCCGACGAAAACCGCGGTAATCGCCGACCAACCACTCTCCTCCCCAAATCGTGCCGTCCGAACCGTAGCCAGTGCCGTCCAAGGCGACGCCAACCACGGGACCAGCGTCCACGGGGCGTCCATTGTCCGCCAGACACGCGGCAATATGGGCTTCATGGTGCTGAATGCGCCGCGGCATCGGGAGCCCATGCTCACGGGCGAACGCTATGGCAAGGTGGGTACTCATATAGTCCGCGTGCAGATCGCAGACCACACGCTCCGGCTCTACCCGGAACAGGTGCTGGTAAGTTGCCAGAGCGGCCTGGTAGTGATCCAATGTCTCGAGATTCTCCAGGTCGCCGATGTGCTGGCTGACGAATGCATAGTCATCTCGGGTAAGCGTGAATGTGTTCTTTAGCAAGGGTCCGGCTGCGTACACCTGAGGTCCTGAAGCCGGCAATCGCACCGGAAACGGCGCGTACCCTCTCGCCCGCCGCATGACCTGTATGCTGTCGGTCGCCCCTTTCGCCGCACCCCTCTGAGCCCGCCCTTGGCTGATCTGGTGATGCGGCGATTCGCTGATTCCGGATCCTACGATTCCCATCAGTTGCACCACCGAATCGTCGTAGCGCGCGTGGATGTCCCGATTGTGCAGGAGAAATGCGTCGGCCAACGGCGCGAGGCGCCGAAGTGCCTCATCGTTATCCTTCGCGATGGGCTCCTCGGAGAGATTCCCGCTGGTCATAACGAGGGGGCATCCCACGTCACGCAGGAGAATGTGGTGTAGCGGCGTGTAGGGCAACATGAGACCCAGGACGCGACTATTGGGTGCTACCCCGGCTGTAACAGGCGAATCGGAGCGTGCATCGAGCAGCACAATCGGGCTCTGTGGCGATGTGAGCAGTCTCTCCGCCTCTGGCGGCACTGAGGCAAGGAGCCTGGCATCCTCAAGTGTAGCCACCATGAGCGCAAAAGGCTTGGCCGGGCGCCGTTTGCGCTCTCGCAATCGCGCAACGGCTTCCGCGTTTGTCGCGTCGCACGCCAATTGGAAGCCTCCCAGCCCCTTCACTGCAAGGATCTTACCCTCGCGCAGAAGCTGAACCGCACGGGCCAGCGCAGCTTCGCCGGACAAACTGTCCGTCCTCAGCTCGCTCCCTGCAAGGGGCCTTCCGCCGTCCCCGCCCACGGGTGCCTGCTCCCCACTTTGCTTCCCTGAGTCCCCAGTTCCCCCATCCTCTACCAGCCAGATCTGCGGCCCACACACAGGACATGCATTGGGCTGTGCGTGGAAGCGGCGGTTTGCTGGATCGTCGTACTCTCTCTGACACTCGGGGCACATCGGGAAGATGCGCATAGTGGTATTGGACCGATCGTAGGGGATGTCGTCGATGATCGTGAAACGGGGCCCGCAATTCGTGCAGTTGATGAACGGATAGCGATAGCGCCGATCAGCAGGGTCAAGGAGCTCCCGAAGGCAATCGGGGCACGTAGCGACATCCGGCGAAATGAGCTGATAGCGGTCTGCCTGGCTCTCCGAGTGGCGAATCTCAAAACCGGCATACCCGCGTGGTGGAACCGGGTGGGCCTCGACCGACACAACCCGGGCAAGCGGAGGGACACTAGCCGGGAGCTCGGCAAGAAACGCAGTGACTTGCTCCGCCGCGCCCTCCACCTCGATGTCGACTCCCCCCGAATGGTTGAGCACCCAACCCGACAGCCCTATCTTCGTCGCCAGGTTATAGACGAAGGGCCGGAATCCAACACCCTGTACGACGCCAGTGATGGCGATGTGCTGGGCAATCACGGGAGGCGACTGGTCAGTGTGCATCGAACGATGGGACGAATGGGCAAGAAAGCGAGTAATCGAATGGGCGAGAAAGCGAGAAGGCGAGTGAGCGAGACGACGAAATGAGAGTCACCCATTCGGCAATCCAAGGGCTGATGGCCAGGTGGCTAGGAGGCAACATCATTCATCCACCAGCTGTTCCTCCAGCCAGGCGATCCAGTCAGCCATACCCTCACCGGTTTTCGCAGAGACGACCAGAACCGGGGCCTTGGGATTGAGGCCATGAACCAGCTCACGGAAGGTATCGACTTCGAAGTCCAGGTAGGGTAACAGGTCGGCCTTGGTCACCACGACGAGATCGACCGCCTCGAAAATCGCCGGGTACTTGTAGGGCTTGTCATGCCCCTCGGGGACGCTGATCAGGCCAACATTCACATCCTGACCCAGGTCAAAGGAGACCGGGCAGATCAAGTTTCCAACGTTCTCGACGAGAACCAACTCCAGGTCCTCAAGAGGAAGCACCTGCATGCCGCGCCGGATCATCGGCGCATCGAGATGGCAGGCGCCGCCGGTGTTGATCTGAACAACAGGCGTGCCGGTTGTCGCGATCTTGTCGGCATCGACCTGAGAGGCAACGTCACCCTCGATCACGCCCAGCTTGCGGTGGGACATAGCAGCAATGGTAGCCATAAGCAACGTGGTCTTGCCGGCACCCGGCGAAGCCATGATGTTGACGACTTTGGTGCCGTGAGACTTGAATTGAGCCCGGTTGTCGGCTGCAACTTCCTCATTGGCGGTTAGCAATTGCTCGACGACGGGAACACGGCTCGACTGAGGCGTATTGTCAGACATAGACCTTCCTCCTCGACTTTGGTTCATGCGCAACCCGCAACTTGCGTGATGCCGAACTCACGACGTGATGCCGAATTCACGACATGATCTCAATGCTTTCAACGTAGAATTCCTTGCCGGCGATGACGTCTCCGCCCAGCGCATGGCATGACGGACAGCGCCAGTCCTGCCCATCGGGCTCGAACTCCTGCCCGCACTTTCGACAACGGAAGCGCGTCTTCACCCGTTCGAAGTGTAAGGTCGCGCCGGCAGCGATCGTGTTGGGTGTGAGAAGGTCAAAGTAGAACTGGATCGAGTCATCCACAAAGCTGCTCAGCTCGCCAATCACGAGATAGATGTCGGTCACCCTGGCTGCCCCACCACGCTCTGCGTAGTCCTTGACGATACGGAGGATGTCCTCGGTCACAGCCATCTCATGCATGGTCGAGCTCCTACGACGCAACAGTGCCATTCAGGGCAGATGCCGCCAGCTCCAAAATGCGGTCCACGGCCGGCTCAACCAACGCTGCCGTCTCATCCGATAGCCCCGCTCCAAAGTCGAAATCGTGGCCCAACAGCGACAACAGAATCGCGCGTGGCGCCCTGTCATAGAGATGCATTGTCAGCGCCAGAACGGTCGATGGATGCGTCTGGTGGTAGACAAAAGGCGCCTTGTACACGACCTCGAGCAGTTCCTCGTGGACCGGCTCAGGAATGCCGGATGCCACGTGAGCATCGACGAAGATCACAAGGTCATAGTTCTGCAGATCCTCAGCCAACTCGGGGACAAGCTGATGGAGGACCACGGTATCCACGGGATGACCAAGATCGCCAAAACCATCATCCATCTCGTCCAGAGGAGCCCGGCCCAATCGCTCCCGCAGAGCGTTGACAACGAACCGGGCAACACCATCGTCCCGACGATAGAGGTTGCCAAAGCCTGCAACCAAGACGTGAGATCCACTGCTACCTGCTAATGCATCCACAAAGACCCTCGATCCCAGATTCACCTTGACGCCAGGAGGCGCCTAAAGTGCGATAATTCAGCATGTTATCTGATATTCGTTACAGTTCAAGAACGCATCCTCTGTGGCCCACCAAAAGCCTCCGGGGCCTGGACGAATTGGGATTCGTCTCGCCCCGGAGGCTCTTGCGTCGGTATCAGCCGGCCCCACGACACGGGCCGGCTAGATCACAGATAATCAGTCGCGGCGCAGCGTATCCAGGACCTCGCCATCGGGCCCAACTAACTCGATATTCAGCGGCATTTGCCCCATCGCGTGCGTTGAACAGGAGAGACAGGGATCGTGGGCGCGGATCGCACCCTCGACGCGGTTGAGCATACCTTCCTGCAGGCGAGTACCATCGACGTAGCGCTTAGCCACCATGTTGACCGAGTGGTTCATCGCCCAGGCATTGCCCGCTGTCGCGACGATCATGTTCACCTTGGTGATCACGCCGTTGTCATCGGTCCAATAGTGATGGAACAGCGTGCCCCGCGGAGCCTCCAGAACACCGACGCCCTCGCCCGTGATGTGACCCTGCGGGTTGGCCACATCCCTGCCGAGGATATCGGGGTCGTCCATCAGTTCCTTGACCCGCTCCAGCGCATAGACAGTCTCGATTAGCCGAGCATAATGGTAGTAGAGCGTGCCCTCTACCGGCTTGCCCCCATTGAGCGATTTCCAGATCTTCATCTCGCTCTGCGCGATCGGGGTGCTAATGTGGCTGGCTGTATTCAGACGCCCAAGCGGGCCAACCCGGTACACACCATCGGGATAGCCACGCTTCAGGTAGAAGGGTGCCTTCAAGTAGGTGTAGTTGTTGACGTGCTCACCGATGTAGTCCAGGTAATGGCAGGGATCGAACTCCTCGAGCGGGGAGCCATCGCGATCCACCATCCGCAGGATGCCGTCGTAGAGCTCGAGAGCGCCATCTTTCTGGACCAGACCCATATAGGCGGTCGGGAAGACCGCAAACTCGGCCACCATCTCGGCATGACTCATCGCCCAGTCTTTGAAGAACTCAATGCCCACCTGTGTGGTGGCAATGTGACGGTCAACCTCGCTCAAGATCCATTCGCGATCCTCGGGGAGCAACGGCTTGGTCACACCACCAGGCACGCCGAAGATCGGGTGAACGCGACGCTCACCCAACAGCTTGATGATCTTTTGCCCGTACGCGCGAAGCTGAACGGCCTTGACAGCAAGATCGGGGTTCGCCGCGACGATGCCGCCAACGTGCCGAACCTTTGGGTCGGCATCCCATCCCAGGAGGAAGTCGGGGCCGGCCAACTCGAAGAAGTGCATACCGTGGGATTGGATGACCTGCCCCATATGCATGAGGTCACGCAGCTTGTGTGCCGTCGGTGTCGGTGTGGTGCCGGCTATGACGTCACAAGCCTTTGCCGATGCCAGGTGGTGACTGACAGGGCAGATGCCACATGTCCGGGGTGTGATCTGGGGCATCTCGTAGAACATCCGCCCCTCACTGAACTTCTCAAAGCCGCGGAATTGCTCCACGTGGAACAGAGAATCAGCGACCTGCCCCTGCTCGTCGAGATAGATCGTGATCTTCGCGTGACCCTCAATGCGGGTCACGGGTGAAATCGTGATTTTCTGTGCGCTCGCTACCATTATCCCTACCCTCCATCGCTCCCGTACTTCAACACATTACCTTCAAGCTTGGGCATCCGGCCTGCCAACAATTCGGTCAGAACATACCAGATGGCGTCGGCTGAGGGGGGGCAACCAGGCAGATAGATGTCCACAGGGACGACATCACCCACACCTGAGACCTGGTCCGTAAGCGGCGTCAGCTCCTCGTGAACGGGAATCTCACCATCAACCGTCCTCTCTGTCTCGATGTAGCCGCGACGCAGAACATCCTCTTTGTCAAAGAAGTTGCGCATCGTGCAGATCCCACCGGTCACGGCGCAATCACCCATCGCAATCAGGATCTTGCAGCGCTCCCGCATTAACTTGGCTTCGTGCGCTTCATCTTCATTGCCGATGCCGCCGGTAAGAATCCCGACAACGACACCCTCTTCCGGGGGATGTTTCATATCGGTAATCGGCGACGAACTGAGCTCAACATACTTCAGGAGCTCGACAATCCGCTCGTCGATATCGAGAAACGACATGTGGCAGCCAGCACACGACTCCAGCCACTGTGTCGCAACCGTAATCTTCTCACCCATTGCAAGTCTCCTGCCTTTCCGGCATCTCGTAGGCCGCGCCCATTATAGCATAGCGGCGAGCGCTGCGAGCACTTCCGCATCGTCGCGTACGGTCGCTGGCTTGGGAAGGACCTCAGCCACAGGCTTGACAGTGCCCGAATAATCGGTCACGTGACCGGTGCGCTCGTACCATACAGGCGCAGGAAGAACGACGTCGGCCTTTTCGACCAGCGCAGAGACATAGCTAGCCTGGACGACTGTATAGGCACCGTTCAACTTGGCCAACAAGCCCTGGTCCTCGCTCTGCTCACCCATGAGGAAGAACTGGGTCTTCGCGCCGTTGGGCTCGATAGGCTTCAGCCCGAGAGCTGTGGCGCCCTTCTCGTTACGCCCCGGGCTCAGTGCGAGCGCAAAGAGACGATCCCCGAGCTGACGGAATGCAGCAATCACCTTGCCCTTGATTCCGACGCTATAGACCAGGACGATCTTCTTGGCAGCGGCGGCTGCTTTGGCGACTTTGTCCGCCTCGGCATAGGAGACCGTCATCGCAGCACGCTTGCTCATGCTGTTCTCAGAATCGGCAATCACGGCAACAGTTGCGCCCTTGTCTGCCGCCCGGTGGATAAAGTAGCCGACGACTCGCTGATAATCCAACGGCTGTGCCCCAGCGACCACGATGAAGTCGGCATCGAGGATATCGCTGAGCCTGGCCGTTACACCATATCCCAGGGCAGGAGCAACGGGCTCCAACAACCCCACTTCGCCCTTTGCCTTGGCCAAGAGCCCAGCGAAAGCTCCCAACGCCTCGTTCGTCGTAGCGCAGGTAGCCAGGCCCTCAGCTCCACCTTCCTTGAGCTTGGCGGCAACGGCCGCGAGGGCTTCATCCCACCCGGTCTCAACCAGCTTCCCATCCTTGCGGACCATCGGGCTGGTCAGGCGCTTGCGCTCCTCGTAGAGGGGAGTGAAGCGGCCATCGACGCACAGCAGGCCATCATTTGGCTCGGAGCCCCAGACGCCGTCGACACGGAGCAGCCGGTTGTAGCGGGTAACGACATCAAGCGTACACCCCACGCTGCATTGCATACAGGTCGTCTCGGTGTGGACGACATCTTTCTCCCGGCCACCATAGGCACTACGGGCGTCAATCAGAGCACCCGTAGGGCAGACCTGGAGACAGGTACCACACTCCACGCAGCTCGACTCGCCAAAGGGCACATCGAGGTCGGCCATAATCATGGAGTCCGCACCCCGCGCCCGCAGGTCCAGAGTGTGATTCGCGGCAATCTCCGAACATGCACGGACACAGCGCGTGCAGAGGATGCAGCGGTTGTGATCCATGATGAAGTACTTCCGCGATGCATCCACGTTGAGCTTCTGGTAAGGCCGTGGATACGTAAAATGGTCAAGCCCATAGCGGTATGCGGCATCCTGCAGCTCGCAGTCACCACTCATCTGGCAGAACATGCAGTAGTGGTTGCGCTCAGAGAAGAGCAGTTGCAAGACGAACTTGCGCACTGCAACCGCAGACTCTGTCTCGGTCTGCACTTCCATCCCATCGGCAACAGGGCAAGTACATGCGGTCTGCAAACCACGCATGCCTTTCACCTCTACCACGCACATGCGGCAAGCGCCCCATGATGACAATGCCGGATGGTGACAGAGGACAGGGATATCAATACCTGCAGCCTGCGCCGCTTCCAGAATGGTCTGGCCGCTCTGCGCAACTGTGGGCTGACCATTGATTGTGAGTCGCACCTCGCTCATAAATGCTTGCCTCCTTCGACAAGTTCTCTAGTTCAGGTTAGGTCTCAGGCATTTGGCGCATCCCGGGATAAACGTCCGAGTGCAGCGCCCGATGCTGTAGTTACTAGTCCCGCAATCGGGACTCAAATTCGTCACGGAAATACTGCAAACCGGTGAGGATCGGAACTGGAGCTGCCTGTCCGAGACCGCAGAACGAGGCCTGTTGGACATAGTTCGCGATCTCTTCCAGACGAGCCAGGTCAGCGCGACGTGCCATGCCCTTGCGCAGGCGATCGAGGGCTTCCAGCATCTGCGCGTTACCAACGCGGCAAGGGGTACACTTACCACATGACTCCGTCTTGAAGAAACGAACCAGGACGTAGGCAAGGTCCACGATGTCCGTATCCTCATCGCAGATCAGGAGTGCCCCACTGCCCAATCCAGCGCCCTTCTCGCGCATCGAAGCGAAGTCCATCGGCACATCGAGGAACGCCGCCGGGATGATTGTGCCGGACGACCCGCCTGTCTGTGCCGCCTTGAACGCCTTGCCATCCTTCATGCCGCCGCCATAGATATCGATGATCTCGCGCAGCGTTGTGCCCATCGGCGCTTCCACAAGACCGGTGATCGCTACATCGCCCAACATCGTGTACACCTTCGTGCCTGGGCTCCGGTCCGTCCCAATCGAGCGGAACCAGTCGGCGCCGTTGAGGATGATCGGCGCAATATTGGCCAGGGTCTCGACGTTGTTGACGACCGTAGGTTTGCCGCGGAACCCACTCACCGTCGGATAAGGCGGGCGGATACGCGGCATGCCACGTTCTCCCTCGAGACTATTGAGAAGTGCAGTCTCTTCGCCGCAGACATAGGCACCAGCACCGCTATGAACGTGCACGTGGAAGGAGAAGTCAGTGCCAAGAATGTTGTCACCCAGGAGACTCATCTCCTCAGCCGACGAAATCGCATGGTTGAGGATGTCCTTGGCCATAGCGTACTCGCCGCGGATGTAGATCCACCCCTCGTTGGCTCCCACTGCATAGCCTGCCAACGCCATA
>JAKJAE010000068.1:11037-11295 GCA_022707665.1 Chloroflexota bacterium | reverse complement strand
CGATGGGTCACACCCGGCGCTACGCCGAGAAGATCGATCTCGCCGCGATGACACCGCAGCCGGCCCTCGCTTCGACGGGCTACTGTCTGGCCAATGTCGGCAACGAATACCTGGTCTATCTGCCGGAGGGAGGCAGCGTGACCCTAAACTCGCGCGGCGCTGAGGTCCTCTATAACGTGGAATGGTTCCTGCCGCAGGTCGACCGCACGTTCCCCGGCGCAACCCCGCTCGCCGGAGGCGATTACGTCGTCACAGCAG
>JAKJAE010000068.1:0-11005 GCA_022707665.1 Chloroflexota bacterium | reverse complement strand
TTCTGTACCTGAAGAAGATCGACTAGATCCGCGTAGGGCGAAGTTGTACTTCGCCCTGCGATCGGAGGAACTCAGCGTGGGCAACCATTGCGATGGGCCACAGGTCAGCACAATCGGCGCCGGTCTCGACATGCAAGTGTGATCGCTGCCTCGCCAAGGAAAAAGATGCCCGAAGGAGCAGACGTATGGCCGATATAATCGTCGAGACGACGTCAGGCAAGGTGCGGGGCACCATCGACGAGGGTGTCGTCACCTTCAAGGGCATCCCCTACGGTGGGCCTATGGGTGGGCCCCAACGCTTCATGCCGCCTACGCCTCCCAAACCGTGGGCCGGCATCCGCGACACCTTAGCGTACGGCCCGAGCGCGCCTCAGCCCAGGGGCAATGCCTTCAACATCACACCCCAGGTTGCGGCAATCTTCGGCACGGGCGAGCCCCTCCCGGAGAGCGAGGACTGCCTTGTGCTCAATGTCTGGACGCCGCATACCGACAGTGCCAAACGCCCGGTGCTCTTCTGGTGCCACGGAGGCGGCTTCACCGTCGGGTCCGGGTCAGGGGGATGGGCCGACGGAACAGCGCTGGCTCGTGGCGGGAATGTGGTTGTGGTCAGTGTCAACCATCGCCTCGGCCCCCTGGGCTACCTCTATCTTGCCGATCTCCTCGGCCCCCAATACGCCGCTTCGGGCAACGCCGGGATGCTCGATCTCGTGCTGGCCCTGCGCTGGGTGCGCGACAATGTCGCGAGTTTCGGCGGGGACCCGGACAATGTCACGATCTTTGGCGAGTCCGGTGGCGGCGCAAAGGTGAGTGCGCTGATGGCGATGCCTGCAGCGCAGGGGCTATTCCACAAAGCTATCATCCAGAGCGGACCCGGCGTGTTTATGTTCCCGAAGGAGCGGTCGACCAGGTATGCGCGCGCGATACTCCGACGCCTCGGGATCACCCGCAGCAACAGCACGGCCCTCCACGATGTCCCTGTGGAACGCCTGCTTGCCGCGCACGAAGCCGTCACACGCTGGAATCCCTACTACGTCCTGGAGCCCACGGTTGATGGTGAGGCGCTTCCCTGCGCCCCTTTTGACCCCGCAGCGCCGGCGATCTCAACACACGTCCCGCTGTTGATCGGCACGACCAGGGATGAGGCCACGCTCTTCATCGGTGGGATCCCATTCCTGAGCCCGTTCAGCCGCGAGAGCCTGGCAGCGCGGTGTGCGCTGCGGTTGCTTGCCCGGGCCATCGCCGGGCGGGCCGCCCACCGGGTTCTCGAAGCCTATGCCGCGCCTGGGGTACCCACCAATGAACGCTTCGCCACCATGGCCAGCGACTACGTCATGCGGCGAGGATCGATCAGGATCGCGGAGCTCCAGGGCGCTACTGCGACGGCCCCGGTCTTCATGTACCTTTTCGCCTGGAGATCTCCGGCCCTTGGCGGCAAGCTCCGCGCCACCCATTCGCTGGATGTGCCCTTCGTCTTCGACAACGTCGCCCGCGCACCGGGAATAACCGGCGACCTCCCCGAAGCTCACGCGCTCGCGCGCAAGATGAGCCTTGCCTGGGTCGCCTTTGCCCGCAACGGCACACCCGATCACGCTGAGCTGACGCCCTGGCCGGCCTACACTGAAGCAGAACGTGCGACGATGATCCTGGATAACGAGTGCCGGGTTGAGCACGACCCATACCGCGAGCAGCGCCTTGCCTGGGAAGGCGTACGCCTCTGGTCGATGTAAGGCAGGGCTACGAGCCTGATGGTCAGCACAGTGAGACGTACGGCGAACCCGTTGCGACACTGATCAGGGCGGTCAAGGTAAAGCGACGCAATCCACCTATACTGTGAGGAGCTACTCGCCCGATTCGGCCTTTTGGCACTCCGGACAGACACCGTAGAGGTCAAGGCGATGGCTGAGGATTTTGAACCCCGAGGCCTTCGCGGCGGTGGCGATCACATCTTGGTCCAGAACCACATCCGAATCCAGGATCTTGCCGCAGCGCGTACAGATGAGGTGTGGATGGGGAACCGCGTTATGCCCATCGTACCGGTTCTCACCCTCGCCCAGGCTCAACTCAAGAACCTCACCCATTTCTTTGAGCACAGCCAGCGTTTTGTAGACCGTTGCCAGGCTCATGGTGGGAAATCGATCGCAGAGCTCTTGATAGATCCGCCCTGCGCTTGGGTGATCAGTGCTCTCTGCCAACAGGCGCAAAATCGCCAACCGCTGAGGCGTGATGCGATACTCACGCGCGCGGAACTTGCTGACGAGCGCCTGATACCGGGTTTCTGCCTCTGAGTTTTCTAACACGAGCTTTCCTTATAGATAGTGTTTACACCTGCAATACTACCAAGGTGCCATCCGAAGTCAAGCTTTCCGCCGCCAGCAGCGCACGGGCGACCAATGCCTCGCCCCGGCTGGGCGACCTTGAAGTGCTTGGATAACGCGCTGATCCTGATGACGCAGATCTTCCTGCGTTACCAGTTTGTCACCGACCCATCCAGCCGCTGCAGATGTGGAAGCTCGGCCATCTGCATAGGATGCGCCTTTGCCGCCTCACGATCGAAGATCACGCCCAGGCCCGGCAGCGTCGGCGGAAGCAGGTAACCATCTTCCCACTTGGGTTGAACAGGCACGACGTCCGTCAGGACCGTGCCGGTCTTGCGTGGTTGCTCCTGTACCCCGACGAGCGGCGACGCCAGGTTGAGCTGCAGACAGGCAGCCGATGAGACCGGCCCAAGGGGATTGTGAACGGCCAGCTTGATGTAGTGCGTCTCTGCCCAGCCCGCGATCTTCCGCGCCTCGGTGAACCCGCCGGCGATGCAGAGGTCGATCCGCGCGTAGTCGATCCACTCCTCCTCGATCAACTGCCGGAACTCCCACTTCGAGCTGAACTGCTCGCCCGCCGCCAGGGGCACCGTCGTACGTGTACGGAGCGTCTTGAACGAGTCGGGGTTTTCGGCGCGCAGTGGATCTTCCATGAAGTAAGGACGCACCGCCTCCGCCTCCTGGCACAGCCAGACGGCATCGGGCAGGTCCAGCCGCGTATGCACGTCGAAGCAGATCTCGATCTCATCGCCCACCGCATCGCGCACGGCGTGGAGCTGCTTGATCGCCGTCAGCACGGCCTGACGTGGTTCGAGCACTTTGCCATCCTCGGGCAACCCGAAACGCACGAACTTCCAGCCTTCGGCCTTGGTCTGAAGGCACGAATCGACAAGAGGGCCAACCTCGGTCGCGTGGCCGCGGTTGTGGGGATAGCATACGACCTTGTCACGCGCCAGTCCCCCCAAGAGCTCGAAGATCGGCACGCCCAACGCCTTGCCCTTGATGTCCCAGAGCGCGATGTCGATCGCCGAGATCGCCGCGGTCAGGATGCGCTGTGCGGGGAAGAAACCGCCCCGGAAGAGCTTCTGCCAGATGTGCTCAATGCGGAAGGGATTCTCCCCGATCAACAGCGGTTTGAAGTGCTCGATCGCGCCGATGACAGCCAGCTCACGGCCGGTGATGCCGGCCTCGCCCACACCGTGATAGCCCTGATCCGTATCCACCACGACAAACAGGAAATTCCGGAATCCGCCCCAGACAGGGTACACCTCAATGTTGGTGATCTTCACGGAGAACTCCTCTCAGATCAAGTCGGAATGGTCGCAGGTCCTACTGCCGGCAGAGTCACATGCCGAGAACCAAGGTCGCCGAGTGATTGTACTCCCGCATGGGTCGAGGCAAAACACACGATGCTCATCAGATCTTCACGGAATCTTCACATCGTTGGGGTATACCTAAGAGCGTCGGGAGGCATGGCCTCAGACAGCAACATAGATCCTACAGATGGAGGCAATACAATGTCAAAGAGCAAACTCGGCAGAGGAAAGCTCGTCGCTGGGTTGGGCGCATTGGCGCTGGTCGCGGGACTCCTTGTTCTCACCGCGACTGCAGTAAGCGCGAACGGAGGCGGCGGATGGTGGTGGGGAAATCGCAGCGATCAGGATACCCTCCTGGCTGATGAACTCGGCGTCACCGTTGAGGAACTCGAGACCGCGCGCGAGGCTTCCCGTACCCGGGCTCTGGACCAGGCACTGGCAGACGGACAGATTACCCAGGAGCAATATGACCAGGTCCAACAGCACCAGAGCCTGCAGCCCTACCTGGATCGCGATACCCTGGTAGCCGCGGCGCTTGGCATCAGCGTCGACCAACTCGGTGAGCAGTCGCTGGCCGACTGGCTGGACGAGCTGGGACTCGATCAGGAGACCTACCAGGCCAACCTGCAAGCCGCACGCGATGAAGCTATCCAGCGGGCTGTCGCCGACGGCGTCATCACCCAGGAACAGGCAGACGCCCTTGGTGACACGCTGATGCTTGGCGGACGAGGCAGTCGCATGAGCGGCTTTGGTGGTGCGGAGGGCATCCGCGGTGGCGGCATGCGTGGTGGACGCAGCGGCGGTATGCGCGGTGACGCGATGCCCGGCTGCGACCCGCTAGAGGACAGTGGGTTCAGACAGAGATTCGCTCCCACATCGCCGGACGAGGCCTGAGCCCTTACAGCTGACGACGTCGCCGTTCACAAAGCCAGATCCCCAGGAAATCCTGGGGATCTCGCGTTTTCGGATGGCGGCGTGCAGCGATCTGCGCTTGTCCCGCGGTCCTGTCGTGCTAGACTGGCACTCGTCACAGCAACACGAAAGGAACGCAGCAGCAGATGGAGCGTAACGGAGCGAGACTGAGACTAAGCCTGGGTTCAGCAGTGGTCCTCGGCCTTCGTAGGGCGCGCATGGACGCCATGCCAACGACCCTCTATACGATGCTTGGAGAACACTGTGCGGGCGCATGCCGTTTCTGTGCCCAGGCCCGCGATAGTGACGCCGACCCCCGATTTCTCTCACGCATCGTGTGGCCCGAGTTCGAGCTCGACGCAATACTGGCGCGCCTGCCGGACGCCAAGGGCGTGCGTCGCATCTGCATTCAGACCGTGCTCGAGCCAGGACTCGAATCCCGTCTCATTTCCGTAGTGCAAGCACTTCGCACAGCATCCGACCTGCCGATCTCGGTCTGCATGAACCCGACCAATCCCAGGTGGCTGCCAGAACTGAAGGCCGCCGGTGTGAACCGCATTGGCATCGGCCTTGACTGCGCCACCGAGGAGACGTTCCAACGCGTCAAGCCCGGTTTCCACTGGGATGGTTATCACCGCTTCCTGGATGCCATCGTCGGTACCTTTGGCACCGGATCGGTCCATCTGATCGTCGGTCTGGGCGACAGCGACGAGGACCTCATCCGCAAGATCCAGGATGCGCGCGACCGGCATTGCACGGTCGCACTCTTCGCCTTCACGCCCGTGCGGGGTGCAAAGCTCGACTTGCCTGCGCCAGATGTCGAACGGTACCGGGCCATCCAGTTGGCACGCTACCTGATCACTCGGGGGCAAGCGCGGCTAGAGGATATGGAGTTCAAGGCAGGACAGCTCATAGCGATACGCATTGACCCCAACACAATCGAGCGCGTCCTTGAAACCGGCAACCCGTTCCGCACCAGCGGCTGTCCTGACTGCAACCGGCCGCTCTACAACGAACGCCCCGGCGGCGTGATGTACAACTACGCCACCCCGCTCTCACAGGCAGAACGCATCCAGGCGCGGCTGGAGTTAACGTCATATCTCGGCATGGAAGGAGAGTGCTATGCCACAGACGTGGCGACTGCTGCAACACGGTGCCCGTAATGCCTATGACAATATGGCGATAGACGAGGCGATCCTCCGCTGCGTGACCGGTAGGATGGTGCCGCCGACCTTGCGCTTCTACCGTTGGCAGCCTTCTGCAGTGTCGATTGGCTACTTCCAGGGACTCGAGCAGGAGATCGATCGAGAAGCATGCACTACCCACGGCGTGGACGTCATTCGCCGGCTGACCGGTGGCGGCGCCGTCTACCACGACTACGAGGGCGAGATCACCTATTCACTGGCCATTCCGGATGACTATCCTGGGCTTCCCAGGAAGATCCTCGACTCCTACGACGCGCTCTGCCGTGGGTTGGTCATCGGTCTGCGAGCGCTGGGCATGCCCGCCGAGTTCAAACCCATCAACGACATCACCGTCAACGGGCGCAAGATCTCCGGCAATGCTCAAACGCGACGCTCCCACGGGATCCTGCAGCACGGTACACTCCTGTGTGACGTCGACCCGCACCTGATGTTCACACTGCTGAGGGTACCCAACGAGAAGATCCGCGATAAGCTGATTGCCGGCGTAGAGGAGCGTGTGACCTCCATCCGCCGGGAGATGGGCTCAGTGGATCGCGAGCGCGTCACACAGGCCTTGATCGACGGCTTCGCCGAGGCACTGGATATCACGCTCGTGCCGGGCGAGCTCATCGACCATGAGATCGCCCTAGCTCAGACCCTGAAAGAAGAGCAATATGCGACCAACGAGTGGATTGCGATGCGCTGACTACAAGGCCCCGGGCGGGAAGCTGCTCCGGGTGCGCCTCACCGTAACCGAACACGTCACGCCTCCGCTCATCACCTCCCTTCGTCTGACCGGCGACTTCTTCATGCACCCCGAGGAAGCCATCCTCGATCTGGAGGAACGCCTGGTTGGCGCACCGCTGGAGGCTAGAACCCTGCAAGAGCGGCTACAGGCCTTCCTGGAAACCGGTGTAGAGATGATCGGGGCATCTGTCGAAGACATCGTCCACCTGCTCCTTAGCGCTGAAGAAGCGGATACCCTGTGAGCAGAGCAAGAACGCTGAAACGGGCCCCCGGCAGTCCCTCCCGATCACAGTCCCCAGCCAAGGTTCCCTGAGGCATAACGTGCTCCTGAAAACCTACAGCCCTCTGCCCAAGTTTCCGCCCGTGTCGCTGTCAGGCACAGCCTGTCAACTCAACTGCCGCCACTGCAACCGGTCATATCTTCGAGCAATGGTGCCGGCAGTGGGTGACGGGGAGCTGGTGGGTGTCTGTCAGGACCTGCGCGATCGTGGCGCCGTCGGCGTTTTGCTGAGTGGCGGATCTGCCCGTGACGGCACCATCCTCAATCTGCGCGAGCGCACCGATGCCATCCGGCAGGTAAAGGCCGAGACCGGCCTGATCCTCAACATCCACCCCGGCCTGATGGACGAGGCCACGGCTGAGGCCCTGGCCTCTGTCATCGACTTCGTATCGCTGGAGATCCCGAGCACGCCGACCATCCGGGATGTCTTTGGCCTTGACGCAACCACCGAGGACTACGTCGCTACCTATCACCGGCTGCGTAAGGTGGGAATGCACGTGGCGCCGCACATCGCCATCTACGATGGGACCGAGGACCGGTTGCTGGAACCGCTCGCCCGCGCTCCCCATCCCGAGACCATCGTCATCATCGTCTTCTCGCCCACACGCGACACGCCAATGGCTGAAGTCATTCCGCCCTCAGCCGAGATGGTGGGCAGCGTGATCGAGAGAGTCAGGGCGAGTTTCCCCACCACCGAGATCGCATTGGGGTGTATGCGACCACGCGCCCAGGGCCTCCGCACAGAAACCGAAGTTGCGGTGCTGGATGCGGGCGTCACGCGGATCGTGCTTCCCTCGCGCCAGACCCTTGCAGTCGCCCGAGCCCGAGGATACACGGTTGTACGGCTGGAAGCCTGCTGTGCGCTCCCCAGAGCGTTGGAAAGCGCGCTGTAACGCTAGTGCCAAAGTTCGACAACGCGCCTTGCGCAGTGCCACTGATTGTGCTACCGTCTGGGCTACTCCGGGTATCGGTTGGGCTAGCAGACGTCTTGTAATGGAGTCTACCAGGGTGTGCAATCAGATTCTCAAGCGCTGCCGGAAGGCCACGTCACCCCATCGGTATGTCTGGTGGATCCTGGGAGTGTTCCTCCTGCTGCTAGCCGGCTATCTGGCGCTCGCGTGGCTGGTGTTGGCGCCCCTGGGATACTACGGTTCGCCTGATGCGCCCCGTTTCGCGGATCCGTGGGTTGCACGGGCTGAAACGATCCTCCGCGGGGGTAAGCTCTACACCGACGTTTTCACCGCGACCCCGCCTCTGGTCAACTACCTCCTGATTCCACCTGCGATTCTTGCCGGGATCTTCGAATACCGGAATCCGGGCACAACGATCGCATTTATGGTCTATTTCTCATTCTACAACCTGATGATTGCCTACCTGCTATACTTCTCGGCGCCACAGAAAACATTGGGATATCGTTGGGCACTTGTCTTCCTCCTAAACCCACTGACGATGGGTAACAGCATCCTGCGTCGCCAAGACGAGTCGATTGTCGTTGCCTTCTACGCCTTAGCTCTGCTGCATTATGCTCGGAAACAACACACAGCAGCCAGTGTGGCACTGGGCTTCGGCCTCTTGACCAAGCTGACCGGCGGGATGATGATACCGGCCGCGCTCTTCAACACGCGGAACTGGCGATATGCCGTCATCCCCTTTCTGGTCTTTGGAATTGTCTTTGCTCCGTTCTACCTGCAGGCAGGCGAGACAGCGGTGTTCTGGGACTTCGGCCAAGAGCATACCGAGCATCCCTTTCAGTTTGGTGGCATTGGTTTGGGCGCCTTGTGGATTAAGTGGCGGGGAGACGCTTCTCAGGGTGCCATCCTCGACGTCTACTCAGTGCTGTTCGTCGCGGGGGTGCTACTCGTGCTTGGTTACATCGCGTGGCGTCCGACGGGACTCCTGCGCGATCTCGTCCTCCTGATCACTACTGTGCTGCTCCTATCAGCCAAGCTGCATTGCGGGTACTTTCTGTTCCTTGTATTCGCTCTTGCCCCATTTGCTGCCCAGAGTCGTCGACTACTGGTTGGGTATATGACCTTCTCGTTACTTGCCCTCAGCGCAGATATGTACAAATGGCCCATCGAGCGCTTCGACATCGCACTCGCGCTGATGGTGGGTGTTTATGCAGTTCTCATCGCGACAGTGTGCGGCGTACGCCGCTGTGCTGCTGCAGGAACAGACTCGCCAGATTTCCTGAACGTTGAAAGAAGTGGGCCAAGCAGATCCGAATAGGGCCTCCGATAGGACTCTCCAGAGTTAGTCGAAGGTCTTGCGCAACTCCGCGCCCTGGGCAATCAGCGCTTTCTGGAGCATCGTCACATCCAGCGCTCGTGGTTTGACGTCCTGTAGCGCCGAAAGCGCTGCAGCCACGCCCGCCGCCTGCCCAATCGCCATCATCGGGATCATCGCGCGATGTGACTCATAGGGCTGCTGTTCGCTGGAGATACACCGACCCGTGATCAACAGATTGTCCACCTTCTTCGGCACCAGAGCCCGGTAGGGGATGTCATATCCCTCGTGCTCGAGATAACGGCGGTAGCCGTAGTAATGGATGATGGCGCAGGAGCTGATGGCCACCACGTCGTCGAACCGATGGCCCTCGATAGCATCCTCGGCCGTCAGCTTGTATTCGCCCTCGATGAAGCGGGTCTGCCGAACGCCAAGGAGGGGCGGCGTCTCCATCACGCGGGCATCCGAAAGCTCAGGATGCTGTGCCTGTTTCCGGGCGAAGTCCTCGTACACCCGCAACCGTGCCTCGATCTCGGCCCTTGAGAGTTGCTCCGCATCTGTCCCGTCGATCGGCGGGGTGCCGGGTCCCCAGACCACGGCGTTCGTGCCGAAGTCACACGCAAACGGCGCAGTGGGTCGCTGAGCGCCAAAGGCAATCCGGTACATCAGGGCATCGTTCAATCGGGGCGCCTCGTCCTTGACCGTCTGCCAGAACGGTGCCCCGGCACGGGCCGCCACATCGCCGTCGCCGGACGCATCGACCACGACACGCGCCAACAGCGCCTGACGTCCCGATTTGTTCTCGACGATGATCCCGCGGACGACATCCTGCTCCACGATCGTGTCGGCGAACCAGGTATGGAAGAGCAGATCCACACCCGCCTCCACACAAAGCTTCAGCACGACGTACTTGAACTTCTCAGTATCGATGGCGTAGCTGTATTCCATCTGGCCTGGCGTCGTTGGGTAGGACTTCTGCGCATAAGGGCTCTTGCCCAAACCGTCCATCGCCTTCAGTTCCAGGACGATCTCCTCCGCGATGCCGCGTACCGTCTGGGTGAAGTCAGGCTCCACCTGATTTCGAAATCCGTTGATACAGGCCATGAGCGAGGCCGTCGCGGTGCCTCCCAGGTATCCAAACTGCTCAACGAGCACCGTCCGAGCCCCGGCCCGCGCGGACGCGATGGCTGCAGCAAGGCCGGCAGGGCCGCCTCCCACGACGATCACATCGACGTCACGGACGACGGGCAGTTCTCGGGGTTGTTCAGTGTAGGTCTTCATCGTAGTTCCTCTCGCTATCGCTACCCGGCTTTGGCCAGGCGCACCATGGTCTCATAGTTGGTCCGAACGCGCGACGAGATCTCCCGGCCGTACGGGCACGCGGAAGGCATCAGGACGAACCCTCGCCCCTGTCCTGCCATGCCCTCGTCGAGGGCTTGGCGCACACGAGCCTCGAACGCGTCGGCATCGAGCAGCTCGATCTCGGAAGCCTCGATATTGCCAAAGAGCACGGTCTGCCCGCCAATGGCACGCCTGACCTCGATCAGCGCCATATCTCCCTGAGGCGGGGGCTCGATCGGGTCCAGACCGGCAGGCGCCATTGAAGCAATGTCGGGCAGGATGCGCCGCAGACGCCCGTGGGAATGGATGCGGGCAAATCCACCATAACGCTGGATCGTCTCGACGATCGGCTGTGTATACCTCACCGCATACTCTCTGTAGAGCCTTCCGGGCAACATCGGCTCCGATGCGTACTCCGACCCCACGACACGCCAGAGGTGTCCCGGAAATGCCCGCGCGACGGTCTCCACAACAGGCGTAATGTGCCGTGCGGCCTGTTCGAGCAAGCGATGGAACAACATGGGTTCCGTAAGCGCGAACACTGAGTAATCCGCCATCAAGAACAGGCTGGCTGCGTGGCACAGCGGGTCGGCAATGTCGACCATCACAATCCCCGCGTCGCCGAGGCGCGCCTCCTCGGCCTGGAGGGGTTTCACACTCACCTCATACAGGAAAACCTCATCG
>JAKJAE010000067.1 GCA_022707665.1 Chloroflexota bacterium | reverse complement strand
AAGTGGTAGCAGCCTGCCCGCGTTCTTGAGCAGCACGATGGATCGCTGTGTCACCAGGCGTGCCAACGCACGGTGGCGTTCGCTGAGCCAGGGTTCTGGCTCGTCTCCCTGCCCGATTGTGCTGTAGGGTACCTGTTCAGGCGGATCGAGCAACCCAAGGCGGATCATAACGCGGAAGACGCCGCGCAGAGACGCGTCAATGTCAGCCTCCGTGAGCAGGCCCGACGCAAGGGCCCCCAGGGTTCCTTCGCGATAGCGGTCGAGAAACTGGTTGGTGCCGGCCTTGATCGAGGCAGCCGCTGCCATCTCATGGTCGGGGTAGTAGTGATGCTCGGTCACGAGCATCGTCAGCGCCCCTGCATCGGTGCAGATGATGCCGTCCTGGCCCCACTCATCGACTGTGATGTCCTTGAGGATGGGGTGCACAGTACACGGAATGCCATTGTAGGCATTGTACGCTGCCATGTAGGCTCGAGCTCCACCGTCAACGACGCCCATCCTGAAGGGCACCGAGTAGTACTCACGGAAGGTCCGCTCGTCGAAGTCCGAGGACGAGCGCTCGCGCCCGTCCTCGTTGCTGTTGGCGAGGAAGTGCTTCAGGAGTGACGCGGTCTGCCAGTAGCGTGGATCGTCGCCCTGCAGCCCCCTGACGAATGCCGTCACGAGCGTGCCGTTGAGGAACGCATCCTCCCCGTAGCACTCTTCGTTGCGGCCCCAGCGGATATCACGGCCCAAGTCGGCGTTCGGTGCCCGCACGACCAGGCCCCCGCGCCGGTAGGCTCTTGCCTGCGCCATATAGCGCGTTTCATATCCCTCGACGGCTGCTGCACGTTCGATGAGGTCGGGATCCCACGTCTCGCCCAGGCCGATTGCCTGCGGAAACTGGGTCGTGGCGATCGGGTCACTGCCCCCCCATCCGCCCGGGCCTCCCATCGCGAGACCGTGCAAGCCCTCGACGTGGCCCGTTCCCCAGATACCCAGCCGCGGTACGTTAGGTATGGTGCCGAGACAGGCTACCTTCTCGTCGAGTGTCATTCTGGACAGGATGTCGTCGACCCGTGCTTCGATCGGCAGATCAGGGTCTCCGAAGGGATACTCTGCAGGATGTCGCTGCACGATGGCGAGCGTGTCGCCGGTGTCCTCGAGTTCGAAGAGCAGCGCGCGTTCTCCTGGGCTCTTGTTCGGGTGGTGCAGGATCAGCATGAGCCGTTCGTCGAAAGTGCGGAAGACCATGGCGTGACCGCCATCGTCGTAGAATAGCGGGCGCGGTAGCTGCGTCCAGGGCCCCTGCAGCAATCCGGACTCCGAGGCTGCGATGAGCGTCATATAGCCCTGCCAGCCGAAAGTGGACCAGAGCATCAACAGGCGGCCCGTGCGGGTCCTATAGAGGAAGGGTCCGTCTGTCACAAACCGGTCGTGGCCACGGAGTCCGCGAGCGACCGCGCTGCCCCTGAACAGGATGATCGGTTCGCCAGCAGGCTCCGATAGATCGGGGCTCAGTCGGATAGCCTCGACTGTGCCATCGCCCAGTTGGACCCATTCGTGGCAGTAGACCATATAGGGCACGTCATCCTCGACCCAGAGGGTGCCGTCGAGTGTCATCTGGTCGGCGGCGGTATGGGCACGGTTCTTGAATGGGCGGAAGGGTCCCAGAGGCGAATCGGCTACCAGCACCTGCGAGCCACGTTTCACCCGTGGGGGCCAGTCAGCCGGCCGTGGGATCTCTGCTGCATCACTTCCGGGAAGGGGGATGTCGGTATTGAACGTCAGGAAGAGGTAGTAGCGCCCGCGATACCGGTGCATCTCCGGTGCCCAGATGCCGCGCTGTGCCCAGAAGTCGGCGGGGGCCTCGAAGACCGTCACGGGGCCGCTCCAGTTTTCAAGGTCAGTGCTGTGGTAGACACCGACACGTTTGCCCAGCGATGTGCATAGGTAGTAGGTCTGTGTGGCTGGGTCGGGAAGGATGTAGGGGGCACGAACGCGCAGGTCGGACAGGCGGAACGTTTCCTTCAGATCGAACATGGACAAACTCCTTGCTGATGGGTGAACGCTACCTGGGAGTGTGGCCGCGGGGGCGGGGTTGTCCAGTTGCGGTGTGACGCGCCGGACCGCACCGAGGGGGAGACGCAGAAGACAGGGGTGCAGATGAAGAGCCGCAGAAGCCGCCCTAGCGGCTTCTGCATCCTGGCTTAGAGAAGCCGAGTGCTCTCCGTGGGACGAGGCGTCTTAGCCACCAAGCACCGGAACACGCCCTCACTCTCGTTGAGTAAGCGATGGGGGACGCGGATCGGGCTTTCCACCAGCATGTCGCGGCTCATGGTCTGTCGCTCACCACCGATCTCGACGACGCCCTCACCCTCAAGCGCGTAGAAGAAGGCATCGACGGGTGTGATGTGCAGCTTGAGTGCCTCACCGGGCTGGAGTGTGACCATCACCACCTGCGCGTTTTCGGTACTCAGCAGCTCGCGGGCGCTGACACTATGGGGATTGGGTGACTCCGCTGCAGCCAATGCATTCACGATCTTCATATCTGACTCCTTTCGACCTGCCTTAAGGTGCGAAAAGAGCCCGGCATAGGACCGGGCGGTCCCGATCGTGCGGCGCATTCCTGGCGCGGGAACGTAGGCCAGAGGTCTCTGCGTCTGTGCCCCCAACGGGATTTGAACCCATGTACCAGGCTTGAAAGGCCTGTGTCCTAACCAGACTAGACGATGGGGGCGAGCACGGTCCACATCCTATCACAAAGTATACCTCTGTCAAGCACCCGGTCGGTCAGCGCACACCCTCGATGACTTCGCCTGGTCGCGTGCCAGTTTTCTCCCGTCCTTTGAACAGACACGCAGGTTTGACACTCCTGTGCGATGTGCTACGATACCGCGCGCTGGCGTGCCGGCGACCATTGGGTTGCCGAACTCCGTACGGATTTTCTCGCCTGTGAGCCACCGCGCAATGCTCATCGAGGGCATCTCAGGCCTCGTACCGATCTCATATCGCTGATAGAACTGCGGAAGGCAGGACGCATGGAACGCTTACAGATCATTCCTCTGGGGGGACTCGGGGAAGTTGGCAAGAATATGATGGCCCTCGAGTACGGGCGCAACATCCTGGTGATCGACGTCGGGATGATGTTCCCGGAGAGCGATATGCCTGGGGTCGACTATATCATCCCTGACTATCGCTACCTGCGGGGCAAGGAGGACCGGATTCGCGGCGTCGTCATCACCCACGGTCACGAGGACCACATCGGCGCGCTGCCACATTTCCTGCAGGAGTTCAATGTACCAGTCTACGCAACAAAGCTGACGCGAGGCCTGATCGAAGTCAAATTGAACCGTGAGCTGGGGATGCGGGTCAAGCTCGAGCCGATGGAGCCTGGCGATGTCGTTCATCTCGGCCCGTTTCAGGTTGAGCCTTACCACGTCTGTCACAGCATCCCGGATAGTGTGGGACTCGGCATCACAACGCCGATTGGGTTGGTGGTTCATAGTGGCGATTTCAAATTCGACAACACCCCAGTCGATGGACGACCGACGGATATCGCGAAGCTCGCTGAGTTCAGCCAACGCAAGGTCCTGGCGCTCCTCGCTGACAGCACCAATGCCGATCACCCCGGGCGGACCCTGTCGGAGCAGTCGCTCAACACGACGCTGGCTGACGTTTTTCGCCCTGCCAGGGGGCGCGTCATCGTGGCGACCTTTGCGTCGTTGATCTCGCGCATTCAGCAGGTGATGGAAGTCGCCCGGAGCTTTGGGCGAAAGGTTGCGATCGCGGGCACCAGTATGGCGAAGAACGTTCGCATGGCGCGGCGGCTTGGCTATCTGGATGTGCCAGACGACCTCATCCTGTCGTTGCAGGACATCAACCAGCTGCCACCCCATCAGGTTGCGATCATCGCGACGGGCGCACAGGGTGAACCTCGCTCGATCATGGGCCGCCTGGCGACAGGGATGCACCCGTCGCTCCGCGTCATACCCGGTGACACTGTGGTCCTGTCTTCGCATACGATCCCTGGTAACGAGGAGACCGTCCACCGGGTGATCAACCGGTTGTTCCAGAAGGGGGCCAACGTCATCTACCATCCCGTGGCCCCGGTTCACGTCTCGGGCCACGCCAGCCAGGAGGAGCAGAAGTTCCTGATCAGCATCCTGCAGCCCAAGTTCTTCGTGCCGATCCACGGTGAGTTGCGCCAGTTGACACTCCATGCGGGGCTGGCGCAGGAAGTAGGGATACCCAAGGAGCACATCGCCGTTGTCGAGAATGGCTACGTGATCCGTTTCAGCGAGGACGCGATTGAAGTGGGAGAGCGGGTGCCGGGAGGATACGTGTTTGTCGACGGCACCTGGGTGGGTGACGCCGTGAGTCCCGACCTGATCCGGAACCGTGAGGAGCTTGCTGAGACAGGTGTGTGCGCTGTATCGCTCGTGTACGACGAGGCAGCGGGCAGATTGTTGGGGCAGCCACGGATCAGCGGGCAGGCCATCGCGTCTCCCGAGGTGTTGGCCAAGCTGCTGCCTGAGGCCACGGACCTGGTCAAGGGCGTAATGCGCGGCATCAGCGCGTTCACTCCGGTCCCAACCGTCGAGAAAGCCATCGAACGATCGCTTTCCGATTTCTTCTTTCGCGAGGGACGCAATCGCCCTCAGATCATCGTTCAGGTACTTTCAGTAGGTCAGGTTTCGTAGGCGGGCCCTCTGGAGCCGATGTTCACGCATGGCTCACATTCTGGTTGCCTATAAGCAGTTCCCCGCCCCCTCGGTCGGTCATGCCGGGGGGGAGTCTTTGTTCGGCCTGATGGAGGCGCTCCATCGACGGGGGCATCGGTTGACGCTCGTAGCACGGTTGGCTGCTGACGAGCGCCAGCATCTGCCGGCTGCGGCTGCCATCTGTGAGGCTGTGTATACGACGCCGCACCACCGGACCATGCAGGGACCGCGCGTCATAGCTTTCATTCGCAGCTACCTCGCGTTTCGGGCAACGCTGCGACGCGCGTTGAGGGAAGTGCGGCCCGATCTGCTTCACGTGGAGACAACTCAGACTGCTGTGGTTGCGCTTGGCCTGAGCCGGCCGCCTGCATCCTATCGTACCCAGGACCTTAACTGGTTCCTGATCGAGCAGCGGTTGGGCCGACTCAGGGGGCTGCGCCGCCTGCTAGCGCGCCTCCAGCGCCTGCTCCTGAGGCGAGTGGAGCCCTGGATTGCCAGTCGTTACGACGTCGTGCTCGCTATCTCCGAAGGCGATCGCTCCCTGCTCCGCGATGCCATGGGTGGGGTGACACCCTTGCTGGTTCCCTTGTCGCCCGCCCTTTCGTCAGACACCGTTGCCCCTGCTGTCGACGGTGGGCCTAACCTGCTTTTCGTGGGCGCAATGTCGCGCGACCACAATCACCAGGGCGCGATGTGGTTCCTCGATTGTGTCTGGCCACGTGTAGCAGCCCAGAGGCCGGATGTGCGCCTGTACATCGTCGGTGGTGGGCCGCAGGCGGCGCTGGTCAATCGCGCCGATGGGGACCGCGTTGTCGTGACAGGCTTTGTCGACGACCTCGCGCCATGGTACCGGGCTGCTACGGTGTTCGTATCGCCCTTGCTGGTCGCGGGGGGTCTACTCCAGAAGGTGATCGATGCGATGGCAATGGGCGTGCCGGTGGTCGCTACGACTGTGTGTAACCACGGCCTTGGCGGGGAGCCAGGAGTCCATTTGGTCACGGCGGATGCCCCCGACGACTTTGCCGCCGCCATTTTGGCCCTACTGGAGGACGCCGCGGCCCGGGCCCAGATGGCCGAGGCTGCGCGGGCCTTCGTGACCACGACCTACGACGTCGATGCCGCCGTAGCTCGCTGGGATGCGACGATTCGAAGTCTGACAGCTTAGGCTGTCAGACCTATGGTGCGTGGTATAATCCTGATCGCCCTGTGGCACCGCACAGGGGGAACCGAACTATGGTAACGAGACGACGAACGTATGGACGGACATCGAAGACGCCGGTCCTCGCTGCAGCGGCTCTGGCACTGTTGTTGCTGGGTATCGGCGCTGCTGCTATCCTCTTCCTATTCCGCTGGGTCCGTGGAAGCCTGGCCACCCCAGGCGTATCACCAGGCGTGCCAGGGAATACACAACCCAGCGAGAACGTCACCTATGGATTTGGGCAGTTGGTGCCTACGTGGAGTGGGCAGGGTCGGGTCACCGTTCTTCTCCTGGGTGTGGATGAGCGGGCTCAGGAGACGGGCCCCTGGCGCACGGACACCATGATGCTCCTCACGGTCGACCCGGCCTTGCGACAGGCCGGCGTCCTTTCCATTCCACGCGACCTCTGGGTACCTATTCCTGGTCACAAGGATGGCCGGATCAACACGGCGCACTTCCTGGGCGATCTCTACGACTACGACGGGGGCGGTCCTGGCCTCGCCGTCGAAACTGTCGAATACAACCTTGGCGTACCCATCGACTACTATGTCCGGATCAACTTCCAGGCTTTCGTCACGCTGGTAGACCAAATCGGGGGCATCGACGTCTACGTTGAAGAGACAATCGACGATCCCCTTTATCCCGACCACGCATACGGCTACGACCCTCTGCACATCGAGGCCGGTTGGCAGCATTTCGACGGCGAGATGGCACTCAAGTACGCGCGCACGCGCCATACCAGCAACGACTTCGACCGGGCACGACGCCAGCAACAGGTGATGATGGCAATCCTGGACAGGGTCACTTCTCTGGACATGCTGCCGCAACTGGCCCGGACTGCTCCAGAGCTCTACGCAACGATCCAGTCCTCGGTTAGCACCGATCTGGCTCTTGATCAGATCCTGGCATTGGGTAACCTTGCAACTTCCGTTGACCGAGACACGATTCGAACCGGCGTGATCGACCAGACGTGCACCCAGCCATGGGTGACGCCCGATGGCGCTCAGGTGCTGGTACCCTTGCGTGACCGGATCAGGGAAGTCCGCGACTACGTCTGGTCGGCTGACGTGCCCACGGTCACACTCCCCGATTCGACCACAATCCCTGTGCCTACGCCTACGCCCGAGGTCGCCACCGTGGCCGTGCTTAACGGTACGACGCGGCCCGGTCTGGCCGGCACTTCTGCGGATCTCTTGCGCGCAGCCTCGGTTGATGTGGTGTATGTAGGCAATGCCGACCGTCAGGACTATGCTGCTACGCAGGTGATCACGAACCGAGACAAACCCCAGACCCTGGAGGTCGTACTTAGCGCGTTGGGCCTTTCGCAGACTGCGATCGTTCGCTCACCCGATAGTGGCGCTGACTATGACATTCTCGTTGTGTTGGGACAGGATTTTGGGGTGCCATGACCGCGGAGATCCAGGGCGCTTCGCTGGAGGCAGTGCGTGGTAGATAACGTGGCGGCGAGCGCGTCGCGGCGTTCACTGCCCTACAGCACGCTCATCCGCGTAGGCCTGGTCCTGATCTACCTCATTGCTCTGGGCGTCTCCGCCTTTGTCGTCTTCCAGCGCGTGCGCGAACAGGTTTCCGAATCCGACCTTCTGCCCGATTTCACCCTCAATAAGCCTGAAACGGGCGAAAGTCCAAATGTCGAACGCGTTAAGGGCGAGGCCATTCCGGTCTGGACCGCCACCGATCGCGTTACCGTGCTCATCCTTGGCATCGACCAGCGGATGCAGGAAGAGGATGACTTTTGGCGAACGGACACGATGATCCTTGCGACGCTCGATCCGGTGACGATGCGAGCTGGCCTGTTGTCAATTCCCCGTGATCTCTGGGTGCCAATCCCTGGCTACACGGAGAACCGGATCAATACCGCGCACGCCCTGGGTGATGGCTACGGCCATCCCGGCGGAGGTTCTGCCCTGGCTGTTGAGACGGTCGAGTACAACCTGGGTGTCGAGATCGACTACTATGTGCGCGTCAATTTCCAGGCCTTCATCGATGGTGTTGACCTTATCGGGGGCATCGATATCGATGTGCCCGAGGCAATCGACGACTACTGCTATCCGACGCCAGACTACGGCTGCGAACAGCTTCATATTGATGCCGGGCTGCAGCACTTCTACGGTGACATGGCCCTCAAGTATGCCCGCGTTCGCCACACAGCAGGGGGCGATTTCGATCGTGCTCGGCGACAGCAACAGGTGATCGATGCCATCCTGGCCCGGGTCACTGATCAGAAACTTCTGCCGCAGTTGGCTGCACGCGCGGCAGAGATCTGGGAGATCGTGGACGAGTCAGTGAAGGTTGACCCCAACCTCAAGCTTGACGAGATCATCGCTCTGGCGGACCTGGCGACCAAGGTGCCTGACGAGAGCCGCCATTCGTTCGTGATCGACGAGACATGCACCCTGTTTGCGGAGACGCCCGACAAGCAGCAGATCCTGATCCCGCTCCGCGACCGTATTCGCGAGGTCCGAGACGACTTCCTCGGATTGACAGCACCATCAGATGGCATTCAGACAGTAGGCGAAGAAGCAGCTACCGTGGCTGTGCTGAACGGTACGACAACGCCGGGTCTGGCCCTTGCCACGTGGGAGACACTTGAGGCAAATGGCGTAGAGGTCCGCTCCTACGAGAACGCCGACCGCGCGGACTACGACACATCGCTGGTGATTCTCAATCGCGATAAGCCCCAAACAGCCGCGCGGATCCTGGCGATTCTCGGGCTCCCACAGTCGGCCATCGTCCATGGGGCCAATCCTACGGCCGAACACGATGTCGTGATTGTCCTGGGGGCGGACTACGCAACTGAGCACGCCAGCCCGAGCGGGGGCGGTGACTAGGGCTCCGACCTGTCAGGTGTCTCGGGCTGCCCCAACGGTTGCATGATGATGTAGTTGAACCCGTTCACCGGAATGTGCTCGACCAGTCCATAGTGTTGCCCGATGGCTGCGAGCACCGGTGGTGGGTAGAACTGCGCTCGCATGATCACCAGTCCAAAGGCTTCCTCACGGATCATTGCCTCAAGAGCCTGCGTATCGAGCATCCCGTTGTTGTAAAGGTTGAGCAACTGCGTGGGGTTGGTGACCACGGGCTTGCCAGCCAACATTGTGAATGCCGCCTCCTCACTTAGCACAGGCAGCTCCGTTTCACGAACGTACGCCATAATCCGTTCTGCGCCGTCGTAGTCACGAGGCAGCATCAGATGGCCTACCTGTGAATAGCCAACGACGTCGTAGTAGGGATAGTCCGCGTAGGCCGACTGCTCCGCTACCCCAAGGGCGCGTGCTACAGCACCCCAGACCGGACCCTCAGTGGGCAAGTGTAGCATACGCGTCGTCTGGCCAAGGAGCAAGAGCGGAACCAGGAGAGCTACGGCGCCCCTCCAGCGAGGCCGATGGACCTTGATCCACGATTCCACCTTGCCAAGCGCAAACCCGGCGAGGATGACTGCGGCGGCAACAGAACTCACCCAATAGGCCTCGCCGGCTCCCCATTTCGCCGACATAATGCCCGTGCCCAGTGTGGCAAGGAACCAGAGGGCGTAGAGCGAAACCCGGTCGCGGTAGAGCTCATACACGATGAGGGCTATGGCAAGGATGATGAAGAGTGGGTGAACTCTCAGCCACGTTCGGAAGAGCCCAACGAGCTGGGGCAGGATGAACTCGTTGACGTTGGCGGCGATGGTGTTGGTCCACCAGTGGCCATGGGTAGCCCAGTTGATGAGCGCGAAAACCACCCCAAAGACGAGGCCGAAACCGAGGGCCGACTTCACTGCGCGGATGGGTTGACGGGCGAAGAGATACCCGAATACGGCCACTGCTGTGAAGACAGCAAGTTGCTTGGCATAGCCTGCAAGGAAAAGGAAGAAGAGCCCCAACACCAGGTTCCGGGTGGCATCTTTGCCCTCCGTTGAGGCGGCGATGAAGTAGACGCAGAGCACTTCCAGGAAGACCATCGTGAGGTGTTGCCGGCAGAGTGGGCCGACGTGATAGACGAACGGCGATGCCAGGTAAGCCAGACCCGCGATGACCGGCAAGAAGATACCTCCGGTCCTGCGGCGAACGGTCAAGCCAATCGCGCCGGCGGTCAGGAGCGTGACCGCGAAGGCAAGCACGCGTCCTGACAGCAGCGTCTGTCCAAACAGCGGGAAAAACGCAATGTTGAGGATGTGGAAGACAGGCGGGTAGTTCGATGCGTAGAACGGGTACGCGCTGCTATCGCGATAGGGCCATTCCCCGCGGCTGTGAAGCACGGCATCGTACAGCTCGAAGCTCTCCCCCTGATCGTAATCGTAGGGCCAGCGGAAGAGGTCGAATGCATAGGTGAGGTAGACTGCCAGATAGCCAAGATAGGCCACAAGGGCCAGAGCGCACGCTGCACGTGCCAACCACACCCACACAGGTGAGATGTTCGTCTGCGTGGGGTCAGGAATGACGTACCCGGGCTCTGTAGCGGCAGCCACCGGCTCGGTCCTGAGCCGAAGGAGGGGTATGCCGAGGAGCGCAATCCCGAGGCCTCCCAGCAGCAGGACGCGTTCAACCGGTCCGATACCACTCCACGCGCCGGCGCCGAGACGTCCCAGCACAAGCATCCCGAGGTCACCCCCGAACCCCACTGCAACCATCAGCCAACCCAGGTGTCGTTTCGTGAGCATGGGCCGCATTATAGCGGGCCGACATGGGCTGACAAACGGGCGCTGCCTCCACTGGTAGAGCCTGGTAACGCAGGTATGATATTGGGCATTCCAGACGCGCACAGAGGTGGAGAGAATGGATCCTACAGACTTGGGAGTCTCAGACGTCCAGCTCACATGGGTGGTCAACGATGTGGCCCTCGGTCCTCTCCGGCAAGAACACGGCTATGCTGTGTGGATCAAGATGCCTGGAGGGACAGTCCTTCTGGATACGGGCGGGAGTGGCGATGTACTTGTTGGCAACTTGGCGGCTCTCGGCCTGAATCCGGCTGATCTGGATGCCGTGGTCGTCAGCCATGCCCACGATGACCATACGGGTGGCCTTAGCGATCTGCTCCCTCTCCTGCGTCCCGGGACGCCGCTCTATGCACACCCGACGTTGTTCAGGCGCCGGTATTCGACCTCATCAGGCAAAATGGTAGATCGAGGAATACCCGTTCAGGAAGAGGTACTCTCGGCGAGGATGGATCTGCGCTTGAGCGCTGCCCCGACGCTGGTCGTCCCCGGAGTCTGGGTCAGCGGTGAGATCAGCGAACGTCCCGAGTTGGAGGGGCGTAGTGCCCATCACTGGGTCTATGAAGGAAGCGCTTTCCGGCCCGATCCATATGAGGATGACGTATCCGTCGTTATCGAAGTCGGGCCCGGCGACTACTTCCTGCTATGTGGATGCTGCCACGCGGGTCTCCTCAATACTCTGAAGACAGTAGATTCCCGGTGGCATGGTAGATGGATCGGCA
>JAKJAE010000066.1 GCA_022707665.1 Chloroflexota bacterium | reverse complement strand
CTCCCCCGTCTCTCCTCCGGCGAGGAGGACAGCTCTTAGAGAAAACGCTCGAAGCGATCCTTCTTCACCTTGCAGATGGGACACAACTCCGGCGGTTCGTCCCGGGCGCACAGGTAGCCGCAGACCTTGCACCGCCAGACGGGGATCCCCTGCCAGGTGAAGCCCACAAGAACCTCTTCGTGGTCGGCTTCTGCGGATGCTTTTGGCGTGTCGTGGGAGGCCGCCTCGCGCTCCTCCTCGGAAGGTCGGCGCTCGGGGATCGGCTGTAGCTCCTGATGGCCATCGCGCACCGCATCCGAGACGTAGAGACCACAGTAACACGCGCCCCATTCGGTCAGGTCGGGATCGCGGTAGTCACAGGGACAAATGATGTCGAGGTCCTTCTCCCGTACGCCATCGGCGAGACGGCACGGGCAGGCCCAATACCCATACCGGGCCTCGTTGACCAGTAATCCCTCAACCAGGCCCTTGGTGAATTCCACATCCGGGTTGAGGTTGTATCCGCCGGCCTTGGCCTCACGGTCCAGGCGTGCGTAGAGCTTGTCCACCGCTTCAGCAGAAATCGATCGATTCTCGCTCATAGCCCCAGGCGCTCCTTGATCGCATCGGGCTTGAAGCCAATGATGCAATCCGAGTCATCGAAAATGATTGCAGGAAAAGACGTCCGGTCGCTGAATTGGCGGATATGCTCGCGCGCGGACGTGCGCTCATCGGCACTCACCAGGTCCACATAGACGTAGTCGAACGCGACCTCCGCCTCCTCAAGCCACTGACGGGTCTTGCGACACCAGATGCAGGTAGACAAAGCATACAACAACACCTTGTGGGCGTTGTGTTTGCCATCGACGTGTCCTCTTAGATCAGCCATCCTTGTGCTCCTCTCCACCAAAGCTACCGCTCACTGTGCTTCCCCACTCAAGACAGGAGCAGAATACCCAGTATGATGATTCCCGCGCCGACGATCATCGCCACAACGCCATAGAGAATCACGACATTGTGGGCCGATGGTCGGGGTTTGACAAGGGTCGATTGTTGGGGATTTGTGGGATTGTAGTAGACCTTGACTTGCGCCCCCGTCGGGAAGGGTGCGATCGCTGCCCGGGCCAGGGTGACATCCGCGTAGGTCGTGCTGCTGTCGGGCAGGAAGTTGAGGCGATGGGAGGTGTGGGGCTGCCCCGCAACCTCGTACGCATAGGTTATCACAGGGGTATGGGTTCGCCTGATACCCTCAGGGGTCTCGCGCGCCAGCGTCGAAACAGCCGCAGCCAGGACCTGCCCCTCAACAGAAGGCCAATTCGCGATGCCCTGGGACCTACGCTTCGTCACAATCATCCAGATCAGGTGGGCGAGGCCCAGCAGCATCGCGCCGCTACCCAGGAAGATCAGGAACGGCATTTCACACCTCCTGCCGGGGCATCAATCCGTGTCCCGGTTTCGTCCACAATCACCATCACGACGCTCTCGAAGCTCGAGAATCTCTTCGACATAGACGACCCGTTGGTAGGAGCCCAGCGGCCCATACTGCCCCTTGCGGCTCGCCTCCCCACGAAAGCGGATGAAGACCTGCTCATAGGGACGGGAAACGATGGTCAGGTAGCGACACTCCAGATCATCGGCGGTGCTGCCCAGCGCTGCATTCTGCACCCACCAGAGGGCGCGCGACCCGCAGGGATGGAAGACACGACCGGCCCGTCCTGCTGTAAAGAAGCCCTCCCAGATCCCGCTTTCCAATGAGCGCCCGATCGCGGCAAACAACAGACCGATCGTTCCCACCAGTGCAAAGACCCATCCCATCGCTGGTACTCCCTTCTCGGTTCGTGGAGCCGCGCCCGGAGCTCGCTGCCTATAAGTTAGCACTTTGTCAAGTAAATGTCAACGATCAGGGGCACCCGACGCGCAGCAGGGCATTCAACTCCCCACTTGTACCGCCAGACGGTTCGGGAACGAATGCACCGCCCTAAGACAGTGCGCGCACTGCCGACAGGAGCGCTTCGAACTCTTCGTGACAGGCACTACAATGCTCGAGGTGAGCAGCCACCAGCGGCATCGCAGCCGCAGCATCTTCACCCTTCAGGATAAGCTCAACGAACTGATCCAGTTGGGCGAAACAGGTGTCGCACCCAATCTCGACGGGTTGGGTGGCGAGGATATCGCGAACCACAAGGTGTAGCTTCCTGGTCTCTATACTGATCATGGCATCATAATACCTTGAACATCGCTCTGACGTCGGGGCAACCGACACTCTTACTCCCTATGGCCAAATGGGCTAACAAGGGTGACAAACACGTGCGACCACACTCACTCAGATCCGAAATCCTCGAGCACATCGTCCACCGACACCCCCTGGCTTTCCAGGCGGGCCTTGAGCCGCTGGCGTGCGTCGTGCAGCAGTTTGTAGAGAGCATTACGGTTCGTGTCCATTCGCCGGGCGACCTCCTCAATGGGCATCTCCCGCAGAACCACGGCAACCAGGGCGCGTCGCTGGAGGTCAGTCAGCTCGTTCCGAATCAGTTCCGCAAGCATCGCACGCAGGCTCTGCTGCGTCACGTGGAGCTCAGGCGTGGGCTCCGCCGACGCCAGCCAGTCCAGAGGCGAACTATCGCCCGCGTCCTCATTGGCCGGCTCATCCGGGACCATGTCCTGCAGCGCGATGTTCTCCCAGCGCTTGCGCCGCAGTTCGGAAAAGGCAACGCGGATCGCGATCTTCTGGGCCCAGGTGGTGAACTTACTCTCACCTCGAAATGTCTGGACGTTGTCGAGGACTTTCACCAATGCATCCTGAGCGAAATCCTCGAGATCAGACTCGGTCACGTGGTACTGCTTGAGCGCATAGCGCAGTCCGCGCAACAGCCGCTCGCGCAGATCCGTAACGGTCTGAGGATCCGGAGAGTCCTTCAGTGCGGCTACCCACGCTTCGTTTGTCCGCTCGACGGTCGTCATCTAGCCCCTTCAGGCTCATGCGGCACAGTCCCCGTGCGGGACAGCCCCTGTGCAGGACAGTCCCGACGCCCAACCCCATTATAGGCCCAGGACCGCTCCGTCAAGGCGACAGGCGAAGGCAAAACACGCGTGCAGGGCTACCGCATTTGGAGCCCGCGCGGCAATGTGCGACACGCGCGCCCCCCAGAATGAGCGCGCTAGAACGCGAGCGCCAGAACGAGCGACGCAGAACCCTTCGCAAGGTGCGGAAACCTTGCGAAGGGAAGAGGAGCACCCGCGGCGATGCACCCGGCCGTTGGGGTGTCCGTCAGATTTCCGCATCATTAGTGGCAAACACGGCCAGACTTGGGCAGGCGCTCCCTGCGTAGGGCGAACTTGGAGTTCGCCCGCGGCGGCAGAGCGGCGGCGCCACTCGGAATAGGCGCCGCCCGGATGGGCGAAGTGCAACTTCGCCCTACGGCAGCCATGCGAGCCCACAGTCCTGCGGAAAAGTGACGCCCACCCCGGCCGTTGCGGGTGCTTGACACGGAGACCGATTCTGCTACAATATCCGACGTAGACGGCCCCATCGTCTAGCGGCCTAGGACGCTGGCCTCTCAAGCCGGAAACGGGGATTCGAATTCCCCTGGGGCCATAAGAGCCTCCCTTAATGGGAGGCTCTTTTTGTTTCTCTCTTCATGCACCATCTGATGGGTCTCTGAGACTCTGCATGAGATATTTGATCAGCATATAGATTGGAATAGATAGTCACAGTAGTAGGGCGGGGGATTGTGTGGAGAAAGCCAGTGCGCCCCTACAGATGGTGACCGATCGTGATGTGGCCCTCAAGATGTACGGATTTCCGCCGGGCGTTCACTGTGGAGAACCCTCGTGAAACTTCCCTATGGGGTGTACGGATGCTTCTGGTAAAGGAAGCGGCCTTCCCGGACGGTGGGCGTCAGGTGCCTGGCCAGAGGGTAGTTTTCCCCGGTTCCTGGTACTTATCCACCGAATTGGGGCCACTTTTCCACAGGCGAAGGCGCTTTGAGGGTTAGAGCCGCGTCTGTGATGGCCCCCCTGATCCCAGGGTTAGGGGTTGTCGGGGGACGGTTGCCTAATCCTTGGGGGTCGCTTCCAGGGGAAGGTTATCAACAGGCTTCTGTTGAGTGTCTTCGGACGGTTGTGCGCCAGAAGGCGGCAGGGGTGGCTGGGGTGCTCCAGGTTTGTTGTCGCCCCTGTCCTATGCTATAATGAAGCCTGCTTGAGTGATTGCGGAGTCTTGCGGGATCGCAGTGTTAGTTGCAGGTGTCGCCGTTTGTGCAACCTATCTGGTCTGGAGCAAGGAGTGTCATGGCAGATCAAGAGGTCAGCGAACTACGGAATCGAATTCTGGGGATTATGATTCGCAGCACCCGAGATCAGGCGCGTGCCTCCCGGCGTGATTGTGCTGCCGTTCTGGGTGTCTCGGTGAGTCGTTTCGCCAGTTACGAGGATGGCACGCGCGCCATCTCGCTTCCCGAGCTGGAGCTATTGGCGCGCTATCTGGAGGTACCGCTGGGTACATTTCGGGCCACGGACTCTTTGAACGAGGATTCCAAGGAATCTCGTCTGCCGAATCCCGAGCTGTTTCTGCCGCTGCGCCACCGCATCGTGGGCACGCGGCTGCGCCAGTTGCGCGGAGAGAAGGAGAAGACCCAGGCCGACGTGGCAGCGATTCTCGATTGCTCGACCTCCACGATCTCGGATTACGAATATGGGCGGCGCGGCATCCCGGTGGCCGATCTGGAGCTCATTTGCCGCGGGATGGGCGTCACGCTGGATTACTTCATGGATCGCGACAGCGAGGTCGGGGCGTGGCACAATTTGCACCGTGAGTTCGAGCTCTTGAAGCAGCTGCCGCCGGAGGTGCGTGACTTCGTGCTCAAGCCGATCAACCAGAGTTACCTGGAGTTGGCGATGAAGCTGTCCAAGATGCCGGCAGGACAATTGCGGGTGATCGCGGAAGGGCTCCTGGAGATCACGTACTGACGGCGATGGCGGATCGTACGGGGACATCGGTCGCTCACAGGGTGGAGGAACGAATGGAGATTGCACAGGCGGACGGGCTTCAGCAGGAGGGCTTGCGGCTGTTCCGCGAAGGGCTGTATGACGAGGCCGTGCGCCGGTTCAGTGAGGCGATGGAGCATTTTGCCGAAGAGGGCCGCGAGGTCGAGGCCGGGGAGGTCCTGAACAACATCGGCATCATCCGGCGCAAACAGGGGCGCTGGGAGGATGCGCTGGCGTCGCTGGAAGAGGCGCACCGGGTTTTCGTACGCCAGGGCGACAAGTCCCGTGAAGCGCAATCCCTGGGGAACCTGGCCAGTGTCTATGCCGCGATGAAGCGGCGCGAGGATGCCGAACGCGCCTGGGGGGAGGCCGCCGTGCTGTTCCAGGACCTGGAGGATCGGCAGAAGCAGGGCGACACGCTGATTGCCCTGGGGCTTTCGATGTTCAAGTCGGGACGGCGCCAGGAGGGTTTGTCGACCTATCAGGCAGGGTTGGCTCTGGTGGAACGGCCCACATTGCTCCAGCGGATCTATCGCATCTTGCTGGTGATTCAGACGCGCATCCTGAGGTAGTATTTCACGGCAGGGTGTTTCACGTGAAACACTCACGGTCCGACCGGGAGGGAGTTGATGAAGGTCTTCTTGAAGAAGGACGTGCCTGGGGTAGGTAAGGCTCAGCAGGTCGTCAATGTGGCCGACGGCTATGCGCGTAACTTTCTGATGCCCCGTGGACTGGCAGTTCCGGCTACGGAGGGCACGGTCAGCATCGCTCGGCAGCATGCGGAGAGCTCAGAGCGTCGGGAAGAGCGTATACGAGAGCACTCTGAGGCCCTTGCGGCCCGGCTAGCCGAGCACGAGATTCATTTCAGGGTCAAAGCAGGGGAGACGGGCCGCCTGTACGGTTCGATCACGACGGCCGACATTGCTGAGAAGATTGCACAGGTGCTCGGGCACGATTTCGACAAGCACTGGATCCAACTGGAGCGCCCGTTGCGCGATGTGGGGCCCCATATCGTCGCATTGAAGTTGGAGGGGGGCGTCCGCGGGCGTGTCAAGGTGCTCGTTGAAGCCGAAGAGGTCTGATGACCGATAGTCTGGGCGTTTGGTTGCGTCGCTCTCGAGAGACGCGCAAACTCGATCTGGATGATGCCGCTCGCACCCTGCGGATTCGGCGACGCTATCTGCAGGCGCTGGAGATGGGGGACTATGAGGCTCTCCCCGGTCCGATCCAGGCACGCGGATTCCTCCGCAACTACGTCCGGTTTCTGGGGCTGCCCGTCGAAGACGCGCTTGCGCGCTATGATGCGGAGACGGGGAAAACCCCGGCGGCTCTCTACCCTGTCACGGGGCGACAGCCGGCGCCGCGCGGTGCCGATGTCGCTGCACTGAGTCGCACGGGAGAGCGGACGTGGGCGCCGCCTCCTCCATCGATTGAGGACGAGCGGGCTGCCGTACGAGCCAATGCTTCTGGTGGGGTGATGCGGGTGTTGCTGGGGCTGATCGCCTTCTTTGTGCTGGTCGCGTTGGGGAGCTATGTTTGGCTGCGCTTCGGCACAGGATCTGCTTCGCCGACCTCCCCGCCCACGGCGATGGCGACTAACGGGACTGCGGTTCAGCCCACCGCGGAGACCACATTGCCGCCGGCGACGCCGAGCTTTCCGGTGGCAGCAGACGGGACTGTGCGCATACGGCTCGTGCCGCTCAGCCATGCATGGGTCAGTCTGTCGGCGGACGCCGCTATCGTCTACCAGGGCATTGCGGCCCCCGATCAGGTTGTGGAGGCCAGTGCCGAGGAGATCCTCATCGTCTCCACGGGCAATGGCGGGGCTTTCCAGCTCTATGTCAACGGCACGGATTGGGGGGTGTTGGGGGACCAGGGCGAGATTGTCCGACGTGCCTGGACTCCGATGGGGGAAACCTCGCTGGATGCGGCAGCACAGGAGGACTCTTGAGAAAGCGCTTTGGTGTAGTGAGGGGCGCACGGCGCCCCTCACGTTTTTATATCGCCTCGTTGGGATGTCCCAAGAACACGGTCGACTCCAACGCGATGGGCGTGCTCTTGCAGCGGTCGGGGTATCAGCCGACACTCGACTCGAGCCAGGCGGACATTGTCATCGTCAATACGTGTGGATTCATCGAACAGGCCCGGGCTGAGTCACTGGAGACGCTGGAAGGCCTTGCCGCATCCCTGACAGAGCGCCAACGCCTGGTCGCAGCCGGCTGTTGGGCGCAGCGTGATCCGGACACCATTATGGAGGCTGTTCCGCGCATCGATGCCGTGCTGGGGACGCGCTCGTGGCCCCAGATCGTGCCGCTTGCCGAGCGCCTTCTGTCTGCTGTGGGCGAACCTGCCCAGCGGCTGATCGAGGATCGTCTCTCCGCCATGCCGGAAGAGGCGCACGCACCGGGATATGTGATTTCTGGCAAGAGCGCCTTCCTGAAGATTGCGGATGGGTGCAGTCGGCACTGCGCGTTCTGCGCCATTCCGGCGATCAAGGGACCCGCCGTGAGCCGTGATGTGGATGCCATTCTCGAGGATGTGCGCCAGCTCCGTGACTATGGCATGCTGGAGATCAACCTGATCGCTCAGGATACAACCACCTACGGTGCGGATCGCGGGGAGCGCGATGGCCTGGCCGGGTTGTTTGAACGCATAGCAGAGGTCGCGCCCGAGATTCCCTGGGTCCGCGTGTTGTATGCCTTCCCGGGGTTTATCACGCCCCGTCTGATCGCCGTGATGCGCGATATTCCCCAGGTGTTGCCCTATATCGACCTTCCGCTACAGCATGCGGATCCTGGCGTGCTGCGGCGCATGCGCCGTCCCGCGGATATGGACCAGGTTCGCCGGACGCTTGCTGACTTGCGTTCTGCGATGCCAGACGTGGCCTTGCGCACGACGCTCATCGTCGGCTTTCCGGGGGAGACCGAGTCCGAGTTTCGTACGCTGGTCGACTTTGTCCGTGAGGTGCGGTTCGATCGCCTGGGGGTTTTTACCTACTCGCTCGAGTCGGGAACGGCTGCTGAAGCGCTGGGTGACGATGTGCCTGCAGAGGTCAAGGAAGCCCGTTACGACGAGATTATGACGCTGCAGCAGGATATCTCCTTGCAGCGTAACCAGGAGCTGGTCGGGAAGCGGCTCACGGTGTTGCTCGAGGGCAACGATAAGGACCTTACGGTGGGCCGTTCTTACCGTGATGCGCCCGAAATCGACGGTCTCGTGCTGATACCGGAGGTGGTCGAGCCCCATCGGCTGGTGACGGTGGAGATCACGGAGGCTCTGCCCTATGACCTCGGCGCCCGCATCGTCTAGCCCGGCGAGCAGATAGGTCGCTGCAGGAGTGCTTCTGGAGAGGGGAGGGTCTGGACGATCTCGAGCAGCTCGCTCAGGATCATCGCCGTGGCTCCCCAGATAGGGGTATGGTCGATCAGATAGCAGGGCGCATCGAGGGGATGCTCTCCTGATTGCCAGCGGCACGTGCTCTGTGTGTTGGGATCCAGCAGAACCGCGACCGGAACATCCAGCACCTTTGCCACCTCGGTGGGGTCGGGGCGCAACGCAGGATGTGCCGGCAGCCAGCCCACGAAGGGGTGGACCAGATTGTGGCTCGGAGCGATGAACAGGGGTGTCATCCTTCCCAGGATGTCCACGCCGGCCGTCGAGAATCCAAGCTCCTCTTCTGTCTCACGCAGTGCCGTCTTTTCCAACGTTCTGTCGCCGGCCTCTCTTCCCCCTCCTGGAAACGAGACCTGACCTCCGTGGTGGCGCAGCGAGGTGGGGCGTTCCGTGAAGTAGATCGCGATGCCCCCGGCCGCCGGATGTAGGAGGGCCAACACTGCCGACTGGCGCGCTGGCGCCGGCGACAGGGGCACTGCCTGGTGCACGGGCGGTGCCATCTTTTTCTGTGCTGCACTGCCGGGGAGTTCCCTCTGGAGGGCTTCTCTGAGTGCTCTGATGAACGAGTCGAGCGACGCGGCGGATGGGGCTGGATTTTCCACGCTTTGATTATAACCTTGAGCTATGGGGGGAACAAGGACGCGACGGGGCCGGTTGGGCGCGTTGGGGCATGGAGATCCGGATGTCTGGCGCGTGTATTGGGGGGCCGTGGCTTGCGCATGCCAAGGGTCAAAGCCCGGGCGAAGGGCATGGGTTTTGCTCTTCGTGTTCGTTGTCAGCGTGTTGATGCAGCCCCAGCCCCTGCGACAGGTGTTGCCTCCACCGCAGGCGGTGTTGACGGAGAATCCGAAGGTGGGTGTCCATACGCGGCTCACCGACGAGGTCGAGGCCTGGAAGATACAGGCCTCGCTCGCGATGGTGCGTGAGATGGGAGCGCCGTGGATTGTGGAGTACTTCCCGTGGGCCTACATCGAGCCCGAGCGCGGCAGGTTTACCTGGGACCACAGTGATACCGTCATCTCCGATGCGGAGAACCAAGGTCTGACGGTGATCGCGCGCCTGGGCATGGTTCCAGACTGGGCCCGGCCTGACCCCCGCGAGATGGAGACCACGTTCACTTATCTGGCTCCGGAGCGGTACGCTGACTTTGCTGCCTTTGTGGGGGCCTTTGTCGCGCGTTATCGTGACTCGGTCGCTCACATCATTGTCTGGAACGAGCCCAATCTGAGCTTCGAGTGGGGATATCGTCCGGTGGATCCTGCTGCCTATGTGGCGCTACTGCGGGCCGTCACGCCGGCGGCGCATGCGGCGAATCCCGATGTGGTCGTGTTGGGAGGTGCGCTGGCACCGACGCTCGAACCTCCCGGCAGCGCAGCCGGGCTCAACGACCTCGTATACCTTGAAGAAATGTATAAAAATGGAGCTTCTGCACATTTCGATGCTCTCGCGGCGCATGCCTATGGACTGGCGTTCGCACCCGAGACTGCACCCGCCGAAGATGTGATCAACTTCCGTCGGGTTGAGCTTCTTCGTGGTATCATGGATGCCTATGGTGACAGCCAGAAGGAGATCTACGTGACCGAGGCGGGGTGGAACGACCACCCGCGATGGGCGTGGGCCGTTCTGCCCGGGGCGCGTGTGCGATACACGCTGGATGCCTACACTTGGGCCGTCGATCATTGGCCGTGGTGCCCTGTTGTGGCTATGTGGATGTTCAGGACGCCGCAGCCGCTGTATAACTACCAGGATTACTACGCGTTTGTGACGCCGGATTTTCAGGAGCGTCCGATCTATACCGGCGTCCAGGCGTATACGGGCAACACAGACTGATACCAGGGGGCGAGGTCTAGCAAAGTGAGCGTCTTCAGTGGATATGGGAGCCGGGCGTTGTGCAGGGTTTGTCTGGTTGCTGCTTCCCTGCTGCTAGCCGGCTGTACCTGGCTGGAGGGTTTGCCGCTCAGCCTTCCGGGCATCGTCACTGCAACCCCGGCGCCGACCGCGCTCCCCAGCCCTACGCCAACTCCTGTAGACTCCCAGGGGACGGCAGTTCCAGCGACACCTAACGCAACCGGAACGCCCGTGCAGGGGCCGCAGACGTTGGCGCTTCAGCTCTGGGTCCCCGATTTTCTGAGCCCTGACGTTGACAGTGAGGTCTCACAGGTGCTCGCCGCACAGGTGGGCAGCTTCGTGGATGTCACTCACGATGTTCAGGTGCAGGTGGTCGTGAAGAATGACACCGGTACAGGAGGACTCTACAATCTGATCAGTACGGCGTCCACCGTGGCACCGTCGATTCTGCCCGACGTCGTCGTGATGAACCAACATGATCTCATCGCTGCTGCGGAGATGGGCTTGCTCCAGCCCCTATCATCGGTAATTCCCACGGATGCGGGCTTCTTCCCCACGGCTCTGGGCGCTGTGACGGCCCAGGGCGAAGTGTGGGCATTCCCATACGTCGGCAAAGCGGAACACATGGCCTATGCGACCGAGATCTCCGGCACCCTGCCCCTCTCCTGGACCGCCGTGCTCAGCGGGAGCTATCCGATGCTCTTCCCTGCCGGTCCTGTGGATGGTCTGGCTGTTGACAGTCTTCTGGCGATCTATCTCGGTTCCGGTGGGCGTGTAGCGGAGCAGAATGGACAGCCTACGTTGGACAGGGCGAGCCTCGAGCGCGTCTACGGGTTCTTCGGCGCGATGCGCGACGCCGGTCTGTTGGACAGTGAATCCGCATTGGCCTTGCCAGATGCAGCCGCGTGTTGGGAGCTCTACCAGAGAGGCGTGGGCAAGATCACTCCGGTGCCGGCGAGTCTGTTCTGGACGTCCTATGCTGAGTCGGTAAGTGAAGATGAGGCCGAGATCATCCGAGCCCTGCCCGGTGCTGTACCGACCGCGTCGGGCACCCAGACGATGATTTTGAAGACCTGGGGACTGTCCGTGGTCACGCAGGATCCTGCACGACGAGAGGCTGCCCTGGGCCTCGTGCGCTG
>JAKJAE010000065.1:11232-11537 GCA_022707665.1 Chloroflexota bacterium | reverse complement strand
AAATGCCGAGCGACGAGCGGATGGTGCGGTGCTTGCGCAGCAGCACGTCGAGCACGATGCCATCGATCTGGTTATCGAGGCCGTAGTAGGTGAGCACGCGGACGGTCCGGCGTGGCTGGCCGTAGCGGTCGACCCGGCCCTCGCGCTGTTCGTGGCGCGTGGGATTCCACGAGAGGTCATAGTGCACGACGGCGTCGAAGGCCTCCTGGAGGTTGATGCCCTCCGACAGGCAGTCCGTGGCCACAAGGACCCGCCTGGGCGACGCCGCGGCCTGCGCCACGCGCACCACCCGCTCCGCAGGCGGG
>JAKJAE010000065.1:0-11222 GCA_022707665.1 Chloroflexota bacterium | reverse complement strand
ACGACCTCCACGCCTCTGGGCAGGCGGGCGCGCAGCTCGGCGGCAACATAGTCCGCCGTGGGGATGAAGCGGCAGAAGACAATCGGGTGGAAGCCGTCATCGAGCAGTCCCTTGATGAGGGCCACGGCCTTCGTCAGCTTCTCGTCCTTCGCGCCGGTAAGGCTGTTGGCCATGCGCGCCATCTCCAGGAGTCGGCGGCGGTTGCTCTGGCCCTCGTCCTCTCCATCGCCCGGGTCGGAGCCCGGGGTGACGTCGGAGCCGTCGGCGGCCTCGTCAACGACCAGGTCGAGGATCGTGCGGCGCCCAATCTCGTCGACCTCTTCCTCAGTTTCGGCCTCGGCGGGCGCGGCGCGGTTGCGCAGCGTTGCCGCAGCGGCGGCGGGGCTCGAGGCGAGCGAGCGCAGCAACGCCAGCGCGGACCACCAGCGGACGCGCTGATGGAAAGCCCCACCTGTCTTGTCGAGCACCGACTCACGGGCATAGGCCAGCACCCGGTCGAAGAGCCGCCGGTAGTCAGGGCTCAGCTTGTAGCTCTCCTCGCGGTCCTCCCGTGCGGGGAAAGGGGTGTCCGCGTCGAGGTAGGTGCGAATGTCGGCCCGGCGTCGCTGAATGAAGTGCTGGGCCAGGCGCCGCCGGTGGCGGAGGTTGGCCTCGCCGGTCAGGTCCTCGGGCAGCTCAGCAAAGTCCGGATCCAGGAAGGCGAGAAGCGAGCGGAAGGCATGCTCCTTGCCACTGTGGGGGGTGGCGGTGACGAGGACCATGTGCCGATCGGGGTCCTGGGCGAGGCTGCGGATCAACTCGTGGCGTTGGTGACGCCCGCCCCGCTCGGCACCGAAGGCGCAGGTATGGGCCTCGTCGACGATCACGAACTCGGGACAGGCGCGGCGGAACTCCTCGCGGCGTCGGTCGGACTTAATGTAGTCGAGCGAGACAATGACATAGGGGTAGCGCTCGAAGAGCGACTCGCCGATGGACAGGTCGCGCTCCAGCCGGGCGGCGGTGGAGGGCAGCACGAGCTCGCCCTCGATGTGGAACTTGTCGCGCAGCTCGGTCTGCCACTGCTCGGCAAGCGGCGGGGGACAGAGCACCGCCAGGCGCTCGATGTCGCCACGGTCGAGCAACTCGCGCGCGATCAGGCCGGCCTCGATAGTCTTGCCGATGCCCACGTCGTCAGCCAGAAGCAAGCGCACGGGGTCGAGTTTGAGCGCCATCAGGAGCGGGACCAGTTGGTAAGGCCGCGGCTCGACGCCGAGCCGGGCAAAGGAGCGGAACGGGCCGGCACTGGAGCGGAACCCCAGGCGGACGGCATCGCGCAACAGGCGCGCCGAACGGTAATCGCCCACGTGGGCCGGGTCGGGCAGGTCAAAGGTCGCCGGGGACACCGGCTCAAGGGGCAGGTAGACGCCCGTGATCTCGTCATCGGAGCCGCCGAGCGGCCTCAGGACGAGCAGATCGGCGGAAGAATCGGGGAGGACCACCCATTCGCGCCCGCGCGCTTTCACCAGGGAACCGACGGCGTAGGTCATGGTTGGGTGCTCCCTCCGAAGATCGAGGGATAGCGCTTGATGATGCCCTCCCAGTCCTCCTGAAGCGCGAACCGGATCACCGTGTAGCCGGTGTCCTCCATACACTCCTGCTGGGCCAGGTCACGCGCCTGCCGCTCCGGGTAGCGGTGATGCGGGCCATCGACATAGATTGCCGCGTGTTCGCTTTCATAAAGGAAGTCGGGCCGTGTCTGGCAGGCCTCGATGAGACGCTGTGCGTGGGTAGGTAAGCGATAGTTGCCCGCCCCCAGGAAGGCGAGCCACTCGCGCTCCAGGTCCGACTGGCAGAGCGCCAACAGGCGTCCAACGTGCTCTGACCGCGAGGCCACCCGGGGCGAGGCCTCGAGCGTGGACCGGCTACAGCGCATCAGATAGGCACGGATCGCCTGCCGGTCGAGGAACGGATGGTCGATCTGGTTGGTGTAGCTCATCAGGCAATCGTAGCAGGCGGCCTCGCAGTCCTCTCTGGCATTGGGGGCGCGGCGAAGGTCCTCGCCGGTCCGCGGGTCGAAGTGGCACAACTGGAGCGCCTGCACGGCGACGCGGGCAAAGGCTCCGTCGTCGTCGACAAGGCGACGGAGCACGCCCGCTCCGCCCTCGGCCGACTCATAGAGCAGGATGGCACGCCGGTTGTCGATATCGGGCAGAGGCATAGCCGCAAGCTCGGTGTCCTCCAGTTGGAACTCTACCTGGATGGCGCTCTTGAGCGCTGCCTGCAGCGAGGCCATGCTGCCTTTGGCTTCCATCACCGCCGGTTCGAAGATCAGACAGTTCTTGCGATCTTCGACAAAGGGAATCACGCGCATCGTGCGGGGCGATAGAGGGTCATCGTCGGATGGCGTCCCTTCTTGCTTCTCGCTTGCCCAGTAGCCTCGCTCGGTATCGAGGATGAAGCCAAATTGGTCCTGATTGGCACGCCGGCGCCAGCCGAGGTTGATCCGCCAGAGCGTGGCCGCGTGGCCATAGGTAAGGGTGCCGATCATATCGCCCTCGTGACAGATCTGGGCCGTACGCGCTGAGGTGACGCCGCCGTGGTCGGCGAAACGGATCGCGGTCCGCAGCTCGAATCCCTGGCGGAAGCGTTCCTCCTCGTCAGACGAGATGCGATCGCGGCGCCGGGTGGAGACGTTCTGCAGACGGAAGAGGTTGTCGAGGGGGGCCTCGAGCAGGGCACCGCAGCGCTCGCAGCGGTCGAGGCCATCGCCGCTCGTGATCGGGTGCAGGTAGCCACAGGCGATGCACTGTTTGGCGCGTGTGGTGGCCAGGCCCTCGCCGGTCTCCGACACGGGAAGGTTCACCCGGTTGATCTCATAGCGGGAGCCCTCGTGGTAGACGATGGAGCGTGGGCCAAACTCGGAAATCGCCAGGAACCGGGGCCGCGAGAGGAACTCATCGTGCTGGCTGCGGATGCGACGCGCCGGGATGTAAGCCGAGAGGGGCAGCCGCGGGAAGCTATAGCCCGGCAGGAAGCCCTCACTGGCGAAGTAGCGGTAGGAGTAGAAGTCAGACTGGATGATGTTCTCGGCCTCCGTGAGGAGCTCGAGCTGGCTCTGGGCCTCCTGGTAGAGGCGCTGGGCCTGGCGCTTGTCCTGGGTGGTGCGGCTCGCGTCGCGGATGATGGCGTGCTGCACCTCGAGCTGGTTCTTGGCGGCGCGGTAGAGGTCGCGCCAGCGCCCGCAGGCGCGGTTGAACTCCAGATCGACTTGCCCAAGCACACCGTCCAACCACCTCTCGTTCCACCAATCGGCACCTGCCAGTTCGTGCTCGATGTCGCTCAGGATGGCTTGGGCCCGTGCCCTGGCCCGAACGCGCGTGTGCACGTTGGAGAGCGCTTCCTGCACGGCATCGATGCACGGAAGATCGGGTTCCTTTGTCAGATCCAGGAGATCTTTGAGCGACCGCCCGAGGCTCAAGCCCGATTGGGCGAGCCAGATCGCCTGGACATGGCTGCGGATGAGGTCCTCATTGGTGAGATCGATGCGCGGCGGGCTCACGGCCCCCGAGACCATCAGGCTCGGGCGCTTGAAGTAGTACTGGTCGTGGGGGCTGCCGATCGTGCAATAGGTGAAGACCAGGGCCGGTTGCCCTTGCCGGCCAGCACGCCCACTGCGTTGGGCGTAGTTGGCCGGCGTGGGGGGCACATTGCGCATGTTGACCGCGTTGAGCTCGGCGATATCGACACCGAGCTCCATCGTCGGCGAGCAGAAGAGGATGGGCAGGGTCGCCTTGCGGAAGCGCGCCTCGCGGTCCTCCCGTTCGGCCGCCGGCACCTGAGCCGTGTGCTCCCGCGCCTCGATGCCCAACACCTTTCGTCCGACCGAGCGGTAGAAGTCGACGAAGAAGGGGTTGGTCTTGCCGCCCTGTTCGGGCATCCGGGGTACGCGGATCGGGTCGTGGAACGCCGTTGTGCCGTCACCGGCGCGCCAGATCATGCCCGAGGCCAGGAGCTGGAAGCCGGGCTTTCCCCCGGGATCATTCCTGGCATCGACCACGCGCTCAACGAGGCCGGCGATCCGCAGCCCATCGAGGATCTGGTCGATGAGGGCTTCCGTCTCGGGGATCGTGAGACGCTCGTGATAGTCCGGGAAGGTCGTGGTACGCCGGAGGAAGAGCCCAAAGCCACCCCGGGGCGACAAGAAGCGGTTCCCGCGATACTCGTCCTCGTGGGCCATCTGAGGGCGGGGGAAGAGGATCGCGGCGTGGTGGAAGTCCTCATTCTCGTCGAGGGCCCAGGGAGCAACCAATCGCTGGCTGCTGAGCTGTTTGATGCTTTCCTGGTTGGCCTGGTCCAGGTAGGTGACTTTGATCGCCAGCTCACGGCGCATGTAGTCGAGCAAGACACGGGCGATCCGCATTCGCGTCTCGGGTGTGGCCGATGCCAGCGCCGCGTGCGTGTGCTGCCAGACGTCCTGGGCCGCACACAGCTCATCCAGCGACACGTAGTCGATTCGCAAGAGGCCACACTGCTCGAGGTTGGGCGACGTGATGCGCCAGCCGCGGCGCAGATCGCGGTAAAGCCGGTAGCCGAGCACCTCGCGCAGGGCACGGTCGGTCTCCGCCCTCTGGGCAAAACGGACCTCGGGGTCACTGGCATAGACCTCGATCGGGAGAGCGAGCGACTCGAAGACCTTGATCGTCAGCACATCGTGCGTGATCCCCGCGTCTCCGGCAGCCTCGGCGGCGCGATAGAGTGCGGAGCGCAGCAGGGTGATCTCGACAAAGTCGTTGAAGTGGCCGGCCTGCAGTGACGCGTCCTGGCGGTTGTCGGTGAAGCTCAGGAGCTTGCGTGCTTCCGGGCGGAGGGTTTCATCGTTCTTGAGCTTCTGGATGAGCGATAGACCCAGAATGGTCGTATCCGTGGAGCGCCCCCCGGAGCTCAGTTGGGTGAGCTTGCCGAAGTCCGACGACTGCCGGGCGTCATAGGAGACGCCGCAGTGCAGGCAGAAGCGGAAAGGCGCCTGGAGAAAGGTCACGGTCTGGCCCGAAGGCCCGGCAACGCCGTTGGGCGCTACGCGCCGCACGATGGGCAGGTTCTTGCGCTGGCTTCGCTTGATGACGAGCTGGCCGTTTTGCTCCTCAAGCCAGTCCTCGGGGAGACGGTCAAGGGCCTCGCGGCTATCCTCAGGCCAGGGGTCAGCCTCGCTCAGATAGAGGAAGCCGGGTTCGCCGCCCTCGGAACCACGGACCTCGCCGAGGTCGCGGGCGATGTAGCGGTCGGCCTTCGTCTCGGGGTCCTTGGCTGCCCGAACTACGTAGTACTCCTGACCACACTCCCGGCAGAAGGCCAATGGCAGCAACACCTTGTCTCGCTCGCCCGGAACAAACATCTGTCCATGGACGGTGACGTGGCGGCGGCCCTCCGGCTCCAGAGAGGCATACACCGTGTCGCCCCGGCTGATGAACTGATGGAGGCGGAAGGCAAAGGCCGGGAATTTCGTCTGGGGATTCTCGGCATCGTACCCTGCCATCAGCGTGGCCTGCAGAGCGCCGATGCAGTCAGATTCGGGCAGCCCGGTCAGCGCGCTCAGGTCGTGGCCTGCTCCGCCCTCGCCGGTGAGGCTCCGGGGATGGGCACGGACGAGGCGTCCGCTGCTGGTGTCGGCTGACAATCCCAGGGTGCTTTCGACCCAGCTCGCGAGCGGGTGGGCGACGAAGGCATCGTAGTCCGTGGGCAGGGCCGGGCTCTGGATGCTCGCGCGGAGCCGGGCGAGGAAGCTCGCGTCCGTCGCTACAGCCTCCCTGGTGGCGCGCCGTAGTGTCTCGCCGATGACGTGCTCCGGGCGCACCGGCGCACCGAAAAGGGTGGACGCCACTCTCGCCACTTCCGCCTGCTGTTGCTCGAGGCTTCCCTGGCCCGCCAGCGTGGCCGAGGTGCCGACGCACTGCATGGCGTCGGCGTTGAGGGCTTCACGAACACGGCGGACGAGCATGGCGACGTCGGCGCCCTGGCGGCCGCGATAGGTATGCAACTCGTCGAGCACCAGGAAACGCAATCCCTGCGCCGCGTTGACCAACGTCTTGCGCTCGTCGGGACGAGTGAGGATCAGCTCCAGCATGACATAGTTCGTCAAGAGGATGTCCGGCGGATTGGCCATGATCCGCTTCTTCTCTTCGTCGTTCTCCTGACCGGTGTACCGCTCAAAGGTCACCGGCCCCCTGCCGTCGTCGGTGCCGAACTTGAGGAACTTCTCGAGCTCGCCAAGTTGGCTGTTGGCCAGGGCGTTCATCGGGTAGACGATGATGGCCTGGGTGCCCTTGCCACTCCCGTGGCGGAGGACGTGGTCGACGATGGGGATGATGTAGGCGAGGCTCTTGCCGGAGCCGGTGCCCGTGGTCAGAACATAGTTGTGGCCAGCCCGGGCCGTGCGGATGGCATCCTCCTGGTGGCGGTGCAGGCGCAGGGGTTGGCCACGGTCCTGGGCGTGTGCTTTGCGACGGAATACCCATCTGCAGGCAGGGTGGAGAAGCCCTTCATCACAGAGGTCGTCGACCCAGCTTCCCGGCTCGAACGACGGGTTAAGCTGGATGAGCGGATCGGGCCACAGGAGACCCTGGTCGAGCGCCTGGTCCACATAAGCGCGGATCCGGGCATCGCGGATCTGGATGAAGCTCCTGATGTAGGAGGCATAGTCAGCAATCAGCGCGTTTCTAAGGTCGAAGACGTCCATTGCATTCCCTCTGGTGGGTCATCACCTTGCCGGTCTTGCACTTTGCTGGTTTCTCGACGCATACGAATCCATCATAGTCGCATTATTGTTGCGTGCCAATTCAAAGAGCGACACGAGGTAAGTGTGGCGGCAAATGGGGTGAAGGACTATCTCTACGGAGCGCGCGTCCACATCATCCTGAGCCTCGTTGCCAGGACCGTGCTGGCCTGTGCGTGTTTCGGCGGAACACGCGCTCCATCCGCTCGCTCGCCGTGTACTATCGGATCGGGCACCTATGGCGAATCATACGGGTCGAGGAAATCGGGCCATGCGTCATCGGTGTGCTCGTCCGGTCGCCAGCGCGATGGATTGTCGAGGACGTAGCCTACCGTGCGCTCGTGCTCGGTCTCGTTGCGCACGACGTGTTCCCAGTAGTTGCGCTGCCAGATCCGGCGGTCGAATGCAGGCCAGCCGGCATTGTGGACACGGCGATATAGGCGCGGGCGGTCAGCGATTTGAACGCGCCGACCGCATTTCCCAACGTGGGCCTGCGCGTTTCCGGTTGTAGGGGCAGGGCTTGTCCCTGCCCTCCGGGCCCCGGAACGGCTAACCAGAGGCCACCCACAAGGGGTGCCCCTACCGGATTACAGCGCAAGAAATCGATAGCCCCGGCGCACGCACTACCGTATACTGGTTCGTGGATGGAGGTGGTCCGTGAACGATCCTCAAGCCTATCAGACGGATGCGGCGCGCTGGGACGCCGTGGCGGAGCGCGATCCGGCGGCAGCCGATGCCTTTGTGTACGCGGTGTCGAAGACGGGCATCTATTGTCGGCCCGGCTGCCCGTCGCGTTTGCCCAACCGCGACAATGTGAGCTTCTTCGATGCCTGGCAGGCCGCGGAGGCTGCCGGGTTCCGCCCGTGCAAGCGCTGCAGGCCCCGGATGCCGGCGGCGTCGGATGCGGCGCTGCAGGCCGTGATCGAGGCCTGCAGGGCGATCGAACAGGCCGAGCGCGCGCCCACCTTGCGGGAGCTGGCGGATGCCGCCGGCTACAGCCCCACTCACTTTCAGCGGCTCTTCAAGGAGCGTGTGGGGGTCTCACCCAAACAGTACGCGATGGAGATGCGGGCGCGCCGCGTCCGCGAGGGCCTGCGCGCCGGGGAGACGGTCACGGACGCGGTCTATGGCGCGGGCTTTGGGTCGGCGGGCACCTTCTACGCGTCCCCCGCACTGGGGATGAAGCCCGCTCAGTACAAGACAGGAGGCGCCGACATGGCTATCCATTACGCTCTGGCGCAGGGCTATCTCGGTTGGGTGTTGATTGCTGCAACGGACCAGGGCCTTTGCCGCATCGACCTTGGCGATGACCCGGAGGCCCTGGTCGCGCGGCTGCGCGCCGATTTCCCGCGCGCCGACCTTGGCGAGGACGGCGCCGGGCTGGCGGATGCGGAGCGCGAGGTCCTCGCGCTCCTGGAGGCGCCGGAACGCGGGCTCTCGCTCCCGCTCGATATCCAGGGGACCGCGTTCCAGCGCCGGGTCTGGGCGGCACTGCAACAGATCCCGGCTGGCTCGACCGTCAGCTATGCCGAGCTCGCGGCGCGGGTCGGGAATCCCCGGGGGGCTCGCGCCGTGGCGCAAGCCTGCGCGTCGAACCGCCTTGCCGTCGCCGTGCCGTGCCACCGAGTGGTGCGCGGCGATGGGGAGCTGGGCGGCTATCGCTGGGGCCTCGAGCGCAAGCGCGCGCTCCTGGAGCGCGAGGAGGCATAGACCCAGGGCCATCGCATTTCGCGGTCGCGAGAGTGCTGAGCCGCGGGTTCTGGGGTCAACGCAGTTGCGCGCTTGGAACCCTTGCGAGGGTGCGCGTCGGAACGCGGGGAAACCCTCGCAAGGGGAGATCTTCCCCTCGCAGGGCTTCCGCGCCCTGCGAGGGGTTCCGGCATGCGGAGCAACGCGGTCGAGCGCCAGAACCCTTGCGAGGGTGCGCGTCGGAACGCGGGGAAACCCTCGCAAGGGCAAGGTCTGTGTGATCCCTAGACGACCACCGCTGCCGAGCAGGGCGGCAGGACGATGCCCTCGTCGGTGGACGTCCATCGCGGGTCGTCGACGAGCCGGTAGCGGGTCAGGCGCGTGCCGTCGTCCATCGTTACCGCCACCGTGACCGTCTTGTGGTCATCGTAGTTGGCCACCACCACGCCGGGCCTGCCATCTGAGCGTCCGGCATAGACGGCGTAGGGGTGGTGGCGCGCACCCTCAACGGTGACCGTGGCGCCGATCTCGTGGCGGAACTCACCGTCCCAGAAGATGTCGCGCAGCTCGGTGCGCAGCGCGTCCATCTGCTTGCCGTAGGCCATCGTCTCGGGATAGTCGTCGAGGTGTCCCTTGAAGTTGTAGGGCTCGTAGCTGATGGCGTACCGGTAGAGCAGGCACTGGTTGACCATATTGCGGTCGTTGAAGCCGGTCACCGCCGTCACCAGCAGGGCGTGGGGCAGCATAACGCGGCTGAGCGGGATGTGGTGTTTGCTCTCGCTGCGGTGGTAGGACGCCTGATAGGCCTCGAACTCCCAGTCGTAGGCGGCCTCTGCGGCAAACAGGAAGTCGGGGTTGCGCTTCCAGGCCATTTCGGCGAAGCCCTGGATCAGCCGGTTGTCGTTGGCGTAGACCGGCGCGGCGTAGCGATGGCCGTGGCTCTCGTCGAAGCAGAGCAGCGTCGGGCTGTGGTGCAGGCACTCATCGAACAGGATGCCGTCGGCGCCCAGGTCCAGCGTCTTCTGGAATTCCTCCTCGCAGATGCGCAGATAGTCCTCGCTCAGGAAGCACATCGGCACGAAGCGCTTACTGTTAAGGTCGAGCAACTGCGTCATCGTGTGGTACTGGTAGCCCGGATGGACCTGGTAGTCTCCGTAGGGGTCCTTGACGGCATACTTGATGAGCTCTTTGCGGAAGCGCTCGGTCGCCCGGTCGGCCCACGTGAACTTGGCAAAGAGGATCACCTTCACGCCCAGCGCCTGGATGGCGGCGATGGCCTCGCGCAGCTCCTCGAAGGTGCCCAGGCGCGGGTCGGGGTCGTGGGAGGGATTGCCTTGGTCCTGCCCGCCGAAGTTCCAGCCCGTCAACTGGATGGCCTTGACGCCGTGGCGGGCGCATTCCTCTCCCACCTTGACTAGGTCCGTAAAGCGGATGCGCAGCTCATCCTCGGGCGAGTTGATGTGGATCTGCTGCCACGCGTGGGGCTCGCGCGCCCACGCGGGGAGGGCCGGCGTGCGCATCCACGTGTTGCGCCAGGCTTTGTAGACCTCGACGCCCTGCTGCCAGCCACCCTGGAAGGGGGCCAGCATCACCGGCGTGAGTGCGCGCGTCTCGCCCGGCTGGATGAAGGGCATGTGGACCGCTGCGAAGCGCGTGGCCACATCCTGCCCGGCGATGGTTCGCGTCTCGGGCACGCGCGCGTCGATCGAGCTGCCGTAGCCCGGGTGCAGCTCGGTGTGCCAGGCCACGAGCTCGGAGCTCGGCGCGGCGACGCCGGCGTAGAGCCCCTGATCCGCGCTGCGCAGCAGGATGTAGGGCGACATCGGCGCGCCGGCGGCGAGCTGGATGGGATAGTCGACGCCGTAGTAGCCGCGCATGTTGGTGTAGGTGGGCCACAGCGACGCCTCGCCCGCCGTGGCGTACTGGTAGATGAAGGTCTTGAACCAGTCCGCGCCCTCGGGGTGCGCGATGTCCCCCAGATAGGGGCAGAAGGCGGCCTCGACGGTGTAAGGCGAGCGGTTCTCGATCGTCATCGTAAAGGTGACGGCGGGGACAGCCGCGACGGGGGCCATGTCCACGGTGAGGACCACCTTGATATCCAGCGGGCCGCCTTCCTCCGAGGTGACGCCGTCCCAGATGAAGGTGGCGCTCCGGCCGTCGGCGGCGACGTCGAGTGACGTGAGGGCTTGCTTTTCGCCGAAGACCGGGTTATTGCGCTTGCCGGTGAGCCAGTCGTCAGTCGAGCGGCGGAGCGGCACCAGCAGCCGGAACGAGAGCCCCAGGTGCGGGCGGTCGAGCAGACTCCAGTTGGTCTCGATGGCAGTGAGGCCGACCAACGCGCCGGTGGCGCGGTCGAAGGTGAGGCGCAGGGCGTGGTTTTCGAGGACGCATGTGTCCATGGGCGTATCTCCTGAAAGGGCGCGGGGTTGGGGCCGTTCTATGGTCGACCCGATTGGATGATAGGCCGGTCTCTCCCCATCGCAAGGAAAGGCCTCCCCTCGCAGAGTTTCCGGACTCTGCGAGGGGTTCTGCTGTTCGCTGGCATACCACGAGCGCAGAAACCTTGCGAGGGTCCAGAAACCCTCGCAAGGAAAAGCCTCCCCTCGCAGAGTTTCCGGACTCTGCGAGGGGTTCTGCTGCCCGCTGGCATGCCACGAGCGCAGAAACCTTGCGAGGGTCCAGAAACCCTCGCAAGGAAAAGCCTCCCCTCGCAGAGTTTCTGGACTCTGCGAGGGGTTCTGCTGTTCGCTGGCATACCACGAGCGCAGAAACCTTGCGAGGGTCC
>JAKJAE010000064.1 GCA_022707665.1 Chloroflexota bacterium | reverse complement strand
AGAGCTTGGGCCTACTGGTGATGAGCGACCCGACCAACCGCGCAGACACGCACCAGGCGCCGCTTACGCGGCGCCTACGGGAATGAGGCCCTCCTGCCTCACAATGCGCTGTTCATCCGCCGCCACAATGACTTCGCTGCGCCACTGACGACTGGCGTCGAGGCCCTGATCGAACGCGGTATCACGCTGGGTGGCGAGACCTTGCGGTTCGACCCCATCGAGCCCCTTGCGCAAGCCGCCATCCCCGGCCCGGGTCCCTCCGGGCCTCTAGCCATCCGCTATGGCGTGGCAGAGATTCCCTGGGCCGAGAAACGTGACCCACGGGCCACTCACTATCTGGAGATCGCGCTCAGGGCTGTCTCTGACCGCAGGGGGGCCGACGAGGACCAAGTTCCTCAAGCGAACTTCGTCTTCGTCATCGATACCAGCGGCTCGATGGAAGGCGCCAAGATCAATGGGGTCCTTACGGGTATGCGCGCCCTGTTCGCCGCCCTGCGGCCACAAGATACCATTGGCATTGTCGACTTTGACGTCCAGGCGCGGATCGTGCTTCCAGCGACCAAGGTGAGTGACCTTACGCCCGCAGCCTTCAACGGAGCTCTGCGTCAACTGGTGGCGGCTGGCGGCACGGACATCGCTCTCGGGATGGAAGCAGGTGTGGCTGAGGCCGCAAGCAACGCGACGCCCGGCGCCATCAGCCACGTCTTCCTCTTCTCCGACGGCAACCCGACGGACGGCATTAGGGAGTGGCTCCAGATTCGCGCAGCCATCGTCGAAGCCGTCCGGGGCACCTCCATCCGCGTCTCGACCTTCGGTTTTGGCGCGGATGCCAATGGGCGCGAGCTCGACGCACTGGCCGGTATCACTGGTGGCAGCTACACGCCGGTCTCCGATCCTGCCTCTCTGGGAGACAACCTCGCTGAGGACCTCGCACGGCGCGAGACGCTCGTCGCAAAGGACATCCGTCTCAAGCTGGAGATCGATCCCTCCGTGTCGCTTGTCCACCTCTATGGCTACGATCAGGTCGCCGAGCCCATCGCTCGCGCGGCGCTCGAGCCGGGCACAACGGGCACGGGGGCGCCGGTAGCCACATTTGGGTCCGATGAGGAAGGGTTGCAGATCGCGGTGCCTGATCTGGCTGCAGACGAAGCGTACTGGGTCGTCCTGGAGATCGCCGTGCCGGAATCGCTGGAAATCGTGCTGGGTTTCGCGACGGCAGCGTACGTCGACGCGGCTTCGGGCCAGCATATCGAGGATATGCTCATGCTCGAGACGGAGGTAAAACCGACCACGCTCCCGTCGCACATCGTGTTCCAACATGCCGTTGGGCTATGGAGTAGCGAAGTCGCTTTCTACGCGCTCGACGATCTGTCACAAAACGACCTGAGGACCGCCTCGGCTCGTCTCACAGCGCACGCGTCGGCGCTCGAGGCTGCTTCCGCCCAACTCGAGCGCACATGGCTGGGCAAAGACCTGGAGACCGTGCAGAGAATGGCGCAGCTCGCTCAGTCGCTGGCATCGGGGAACCTGAGCACACGGGCGGCAACCGACACACGCACGCTACTACGTTACATGTTGGATACGTTCGGCCGCGCCCGCAGCGGCTTCACCCCCACGCCAACTCCCTAGCCAGCCTGAGGATGGTCAGGCACGGTCATACCGCGGGAGCGCGCGCACCTCGTCACGCGCGAGCGTAAGAAGGATGCCTGTGTCATCGACCTCGACAATGGCGTCAACCGGGACGATGACGTAGTCGCTGAACAGACCCTGCCGCACAATCAGGTGGGTGATGTGTTGGCCTTCACAATCGACCAGAACGTGGTCGACCTCGCCGAGGCTACCGTCGGCATCACGCACCTTCGTTCCACGGCCTACGACCTTCAGGCTAAAGGGCACCCCTTCGTGAAACCGGTACCGGCGCGAGGGAACTACGCCGGATCCTGCGACGGCTTCGTAAGGAGATGCAGCGTACCGCGTCTGCTCGGGTTGGTACTTACCTCTATCCCAACGCTCAACGGGCACACGGAAGTCGACCTCGCGATACTCCTGGAGGTCGCGCAATGCGCTACTGTGCATGCCCAAGACGATCTGGTCATCAGAAGCGGATTTCACCGCCATGACGGGCACAACTCGGTCCTCGCGCTGTAGGAAGCCCTTCTCGACAATCAGAGCTGTGACACGGTCGGTCGAAGGGTCGATGACAACGCGTGCTAGTCGCCCGCATCGTCCATCATCACAGTGCACCGCTGCGCCAATGCTAAAGCTGAGAGGCAGCTCGCAGCCCTCTCCCAAAGCTGGAGGCATCGATTCATCATCCGTATCGCCAAGAAACCCTGCGCGCTTGTGACTGGCCATAGCTGTACGCTCCTTCGCCGCCAAGACATCGCACAAACACCGATTTTATAATAATAGTATCATCGATTTAGTATATTTGTCAACGGCTGACTTTGCCAATTCTGGCAAAATCATTGACGGACTACGCATCTTGATTACCATGAGTATAGAACTTACGTTCTATACTCATGAAGATTATGTACCTGCTTGTGCCGCACCTACCGGTGCAGGTGGAGTGTCAGAAGCGAGGCCTCCGCCAGGATGACACATCCAAGGGGCTGGTGATCGGGGGCCGGCCCTGGGATGCGTCGGTCGTCCTGGATTGCTGCCCTGTGGCAGAAGCTGCTGGCGCAAGGCCGGGTATGCCGCTGGCCCGGGCCGTGATGCGCTGTCCCAAGGCAGATTTCGTGCCCGCTGACCACACAGCTTACCAGGAAGCGCAGCAGACGCTCTTCGTAGCACTCTTACAGTTCACGGATCGTATCGAGACAGCGGGATTGGGCATGTTCTATGTGGAGACAGGCCAACTCGCCCGTCGGTTCCCCGAGGATGAGGAACTGACGGGAGCCACCGTTGCCGCGCTCCGTGAGGCGATGCCGCTCGATGTGCAAGTAGGGTTGGCCGAGGAGCGTTTCACCGCGGAACAAGCGGGGCTGGCCGCGCGGCCCAACCGCGCCGTGGTGGTGCCGCCGCGCAGCGGACGCAGCTTCTTGTCCTCACTGCCGTTGACGGTCCTGCCCGCCACGCCCGAGATCATCCGCCGGCTCGATCTGCTGGGAATCCGCACATTGGGAGAGATGGCAGCCCTGCCGCGGGTCGCGTTGGTACACCAATTCGGACCACAGGCCGGGTTCTTGCGTGATCTGGCCGCCGGGGCTGATCCGCGCCCCGTGGTCCCCGACGCTCCCCCTCTCGAGCTGCGCCACCGCACGACGCTCCGTCCGCCCACAGTCGACCGCCAGGTGCTGCTGATGGCGGCGCAACGGATGGCCACGGCGCTGGCCGAGACACTGCGTCGGCAGAGCTATCAGGCGCAAGGGCTGCGCATCGAGATCGTCGACACTGCCCAGGTACTCCACACCACGGCCACGGCTGTTGAGCCGCCGACGGCCGACCAGGGACGGCTAGAACGGCGCATCCAGGTCCTGGTCGAACGCGTCCGAGTGGAACGTCCCGTTGAGGGACTCGAGGTGATCCTATACCCCTTGCGGCCGACGTACCTGGGCGTGACACAACTGGCACTCTTCTCCGCTTCGCAAGACCAACGCTGGCGCAGCCTGCAGGAAGCTCTGCGACGGCTGCGGGAGCGCTTTGGCGAGCTCATCGTGATGGTAGCCTCGCTGATCCGTCCGCCCGAACCGCGCCTGATCGAAGTCCGGCCCGGCCAGGACGGGGCCCCAGACGCCTTTATTTGGGAGGGACGCACGTACCGTGTACGTCGGATCTATGAGCACTGGCGGGAACGCCGTTTCTGGTGGGCGCTTCCGGTGGAGCGCGACTACTACCGCCTGGAGGATCACACCGGCCAGGTGCGCCTGGCTTATCGCGATCTCCGCAGTGCTACCTGGTGGCTGGACCGGCGGAGGCTGGTATGAAGTCCGGGGGTTACATCGAGCTTCATGCGCATTCAAACCACAGCCTGCTCGACGGCGTTCCATTTCCAGAAGATCTCGTCGCCCGGGCAGCGGCCTACGAGATGCCCGCGCTGGCGCTGACCGACCATGACGGGCTTTACGGTGCCGTCCGTTTCATCCGGGCCGCGGAGGCAGCGGGGATCAAGCCAATCTTGGGTGCGGAGCTCACGCTGACCGATGACTCGCACCTGACGCTCCTCGCCGAGACTGCTGAGGGCTATGCCAATCTCTCGCACCTTATTACGCTGGCGCACCTGAACCGGCCCAAGGGCGTTGCCCGCCTCGAACCGGACCTGCTCGCCGGCCATCACTGCGGGCTGATCGCCCTTTCCGGATGCCGCCATGGCGCAGTGAGCCGGGCGCTGCTGGCCGGTGAGCCCCGGCTTGCGCTGGACACCGCATTGCAGATGGCCCGCATCTTCGGTCCGCATCACTACTACATCGAGCTCCAGCGCCACTACCACCCCGGTGACGCGCACCTGGTCCGTGACCTGCACGAGCTGGCGCTACAGCTTGGATTGGGCGTTGTAGCCACGGGGAACGTTCACTACCTGGAGCCGGTACAACGCGAGGTCCACGATATTCTCACGTGCATTCAGCTGAACGCCTCGCTCGATCAGACCGGCGATCACTTGCGCCCCAACGACGAGTACCGCTTTCACTCGTCGGAGACGATGTCCGAATGTTTCGCCGACATCCCGCAGGCGCTTACCAGTACGGTAGACATCGCTGCGCGATGCGCCTCGGCGGCAACGTTCCTGGCGGATGGGCACCAGATCCTGCCCGTCTTTGAGACACCCAACGGCGATAGCGCCCCCGTCTACCTGCGCCGGCTGTGCGAGCAGGCACTACAAGCCCGCTATACTCAACGCCCGCCCCGCGATCTGTTAGACAAGGAACTGCGGATCATCAACCAACTCGAGCTCAGCAACTACTTCCTGATCGTGGGTGACATCATCCACTTCGCCAGGTCCAGCGGCATCCGCTGCCAGGGTCGGGGAAGCGCGGCCAACTCGTTGGTGGCGTACCTGCTCAACATCTCGCCCATCGATCCGGTGGCCACGGACCTGGTCTTCGAACGCTTCCTGTCCGCCGAGCGCTCCAAGACACCTGACATCGACATCGACTTTGCAGCGGACCGGCGCGAGGAGGTGATCCAATACGTCTACAACCGCTACGGGCGCGACCACGCGGCGATGGCATGCACGCTGGTCACCTTCAGGTCGCGATCGGCTGTGCGCGACACGGCCAGGGTGTTGGGCTTCCCGCCGGCACTCGTCGAGCGCCTTACCGACGTGTTGAACGTGCACAACGATGAGAGTGTGCGGGAGGCCGAAGCGCTGGCTGCCTCCTTTGGCGCTGGGCCAGGGCCCCTGGAACACTTGCTGCGGCTGGCGCCACAGTTGGAGGGTTTGCCGCGCCATCTGGGCATCCACAACGGAGGGATGATCCTGTCGGGGCCGCCGCTGGACACGCTGATCCCGCTTGAGCCGGCGACAATGGCGGATAGGACGGTAGTGCAGTGGGACAAAGAGGCGTTGGAGGAAGCCGGTATCGTCAAGGTCGACATATTGGGATTGCGAATGCTTTCGGCGATCGAGGACGCAGTGACCATTGCGGGGCAACTGATCGGGACTCGTCCGGACCTGGACGCACTGGCGCCGGACGACCCTGAGGTCTACGCGATGCTCTGCCGGGGCGAGACCGTCGGCGTCTTTCAGGTCGAGAGCCGCGCCCAGGCCAGCCTGATACCCAACTTCAGACCGCAAACCTTTGGTGATTTGACCATCGAGATCTCGCTCATCCGTCCCGGGCCACTGCAGGGAAACATGGTGCGCCCTTATTTGCGGCGTCGGCAAGGGGTGGAGCCTGTGCGCTATCTCCACCCGCGGCTCAAACCGGCACTGGAGGAAACGCTGGGTGTGATCGTTTTCCAGGAGCAAGTGCTCAAGGTGGCACAGGATCTGGCCGGATTCACACCGGGCGAGGGGGACCAGCTGCGAAGGGCGCTCAGCAACAAGCAGGGCGAGGCCGCGGTCCTGCCATTCAGAGAGCGTTTCCTACGGGGAGCGCAAGAGTTGCAGGTCCCGGAGCCCATCGCCGAGAAAGTGTTCGAGCAGTTGGTGAGCTTTGGCGGGTATTCTTTCCCGAAGAGCCACGCAGCCGCCTTTGCCGTGCTCACGTATCAATCAGCATGGCTGCGCAGGTATCACCCCACGGCGTTTTTCGCGGGGTTGCTGCGCCACCAGCCGATGGGGTTTTACCCGGTGCATGTGGTCGTCTCTGAGGCGCGGCGCTATGGCGTCGAGATCCGTGGGGTAGATCTGCATACCTCAGACGTTGGGGCCACCGTCGAACCTGGGAACACCGGCAAGTCCGAGGACCGGCGAGTTTGGGAACCAGACAACCAGCAAATCCCGGATCCGGGTCCAAGCAAGAAAAAGGGAGCGATCAGGTTGGGACTGGAGAGCGTGCGCGGTCTGGGAGAGGAGGCAAGTGCGACCATCGTGGAAGCTCGCCGCCAACGCCCCTTCCAGTCGCTGGTTGATCTCTGTCAACGCACGGGGTTGGGCCGTCGAGCGGTCGAAGCGCTCATCATGGCTGGCGCGCTTGACCGGTGGAATCGCCCGCGCCGGCAGCTCTTGTGGGAACTGCAGTCAGCACTGGAAGCTGCCGCAGCCCCACCTGCCCTGGACCTTCCACCGCGGGATGATCCTACGTTCACGGCGATTCCTCGCCACGAGCGGCTATGGCTGGAACAGACCTATACGGGCGTTACCGCCGGAGGGCACATCACCGATCTGGTGAGCAGCCAGTTACGGGAGATGGGCGCGACGCCGGTTGCCGACCTCACGCATTGGCCCGACGGCACACAGATCCGCGTCGGAGGCGTCATTGTCGCGCGCCAGCGCCCCCCTACGGCGAACGGTGTGGCTTTCCTCGCCATCGAGGACAGAAGCGGCATCGTCAACGTTATGCTCTACCCGGAGGTTGTCCAGACCTATCGCCGGGCCGTGATGTCACGTTTTGTCCTCGTTGAAGGCGAGGTACGCCGCGACGGTGCCGCAATGAGCATCCTGGGAAAACGTGTGCTGGTGTTGGCCGTCTAGCTCTCGAACAGATGCAAAACCACCTTCTAGCGAGCATCACGGGACTTCAGTCGAATCCTGGAACGCAGGACCTGGATAGGCCCATTACGAGTTCGAGCAGGCCTTGAGCCACAGAGTGCCCTGGGCCGAGAGCTAACTCGCGTCTCACACGTGATGTCCATATCATGGTGACGCTTGGCGTCGTCCACCGTATATATGTACAGACTACTCGTTCTGCAGACCGAGCTCACGGAGTCTCATCTGGGGGAAGCCATGAGGGATCACCTGATCGTCGCGAAAGCTACCTCACACGTTACCGAATCCGAGGAGGATGCCTTTGCTCAGCTCTACCGTGAGCATACCCACGCCGTGTTCAACTACTGTCTGTACCGGGTGGGTGATGCGATGGTGGCCGAAGACCTAACGGCCGATATCTTTGAGCGTGCCTGGCGTTCTCGTCGCCGCTTCGATCGTCGCCGGGCCCAATTCTCCACGTGGCTTTTCTCCATCGCGCGACGAAGGGTGATCGACTGGTACCGAAGCCGGGGGCGTCGTCGCACGGTCGAGCTAGACGAGGAAGTGCCCAGTCCACAGCCTGGCCCTGACACTCTCACTGCCAAAGTGGAAGACCAACGCCGTCTTGGACAGCTCATCAGGGATCTAACTCCCCACGATCAGGAACTGATCGCCATGAAGTATGGAGCGGGCCTGACGAATGGCCAGATCGGGGAGGTCCTGGGCAAGAGCAGTACGGCTGTCGGCTCGGAATTGCATCGCTTGATCCGCAAGCTTCGCCTTCAATGGGAGGACGCCCTATGAGTAGCCACTAGACCTGTTCCGTAGACCCGACATGCAAAAGAGAAAGGAGCTCAATGAGCAACCAACAGACGTGTCATGCTTGGGAAAAGGGACTCAGCGATGCCGATGCAGAGATGGCTCACCGTCTGCAGAGCCTGAAGCGGGATCCCTCGTCCGCACTGGTGGCGCGAGTCCGCAGCATCCCGGTATCGCCGCAGCGACAGTCGTGGCGCATCCCGCGCTGGATCTGGAGCGCGGCGGCTCCCGTTGCCTTACTGGCGGTGCTGGTGGCGGCCTCTCCACCGCTCCTCGCCGCCGTTGCCAGTCTTCAGGAGACCATCGGGAATGTCTACCTGACCATCACCGACCGCTCGCCCGATACCAGCGATGCGACGATCGTTGAGCCTGAGCTCATGTCGCTGCAAGCTGCGCGGACCGCCGTGCCTTTCGACTTTGGCATTCCCAGCCAGGTCCCCGATGACTGGGTCATGGACGAGCAGGTGAAGGTGACTGACCTGGGTGGCGGGCCATTCGTCGAGATTCGGTGGGCCAACTCCGACGAACCGAAAACCTGGATCGAGTTCTCAGCCCGCTCCGCCCTCCAGGATGATGGTTCGCCAAGCGGCCGACGACTTGTCGGCGCCGACAGCTTCCGGGAGATCGAGATCAACGGCCAGCCAGCTGTGATCGTCAGGGGAGCTTGGGATCACGACAGCCGCGAATGGGCTTGGCCGGAGGTGATTACGCTCATATGGACGGTGGACGATGTTGAGTACACCTTGTCCACGAGTGACTCCGAAGGTTCTGAGGCAAGATTGGTGGCTATAGCAGAGTCTACTCGATAGAGCTTGGGCCTACTGGTGATGAGCGACCCGACCAACCGCGCAGACACGCACCAGGCGCCGCTTACGCGGCGCCTAGTGGTCTGAGTGCGGGTGGCAGTACCCCAGAGAGGAATTGAACCTCTAACCTTGTGCTTAGAAGGCACTCGCTCTATCCGTTTGAGCTACTGGGGCGTAGTCTACCTCACGAACCGACCTTAAGAACCGGACGCAAGCCCAGTCGCACCGTACGGCTCGATAACAAGCGCAACACCTGATCGGGCTGGTGCCCTACCATCGACGCCAGCTTTCGCGCCGACAGTGGCTGATTGGCATTGGCCAGAAAAGCCCGAAAGATGGCCTCGACCAGCGTAGGAGCCTGAAGAAGATAACCCGGCTCCTTGCTGCAATGACTGGTGATCACGTACTGCAGTCCGTCAACGCGAGTCACCTCACCTGTTGTCCAGTCGATCCAGTCGATCTGGTCGTCCATAGCTTGCCCGGCGAACGCCTCACGGTGCTCCGGACAGAGATGCGAGGCGAGCTTAATGTTGATGTCCAGGCCCTGTTTTTCCCACCAGGCATAATCGATGTGGAACGGTGTATCCAGCGTCGGTTTAATGAACTGCGCAAGCGCAGGATCTGGTGGAAGTACAGCCATCAATCTCCCCCTTGGTAGGCCCAGTAGTTGTCACCCAGCGATACATAGCGCGGCGACGTCGCCAGAGTAGCTAGCATCGGCGCAGGCGGCACCCGGCGCATCAGGTTAAGTACGCTGTACAACGTCATCGCGTGAACTGCCCGCTGGAGGCTCAAACCGGCTAGCCCGCCAAAGGCGCGCTCCAACAATGACTCAAGTGACATTCGGTCGTAACGCTCCCGAAGCGCGTCAACGGCGGCGACATCCGTCACCGCAACGGCCGCCAACTCGTCGTACTCACACGCCGCCGGCACTCGCGTTACCTCAAACACCAACTGGTCACCATCGACTGTCACAGTCCGCAACCACTCGCGTCGCTGCGATCTGATGGGACGCACCCCGATCCTGACGACGCCCGGCTCGTCTCCCCGCCGCAGGTCGATGTACGTGCCCACAAATGCCTGCTTGGCTTTGTACCAGGCCTCGAGCCCGTAGACGTAGCGCCCACTCTGCACGACCCATCCAGGGAACTCCTTACCTGCAGTGTCGTCCACAAAGGTGAACCGGATACGGTCGGTGATCCTTGCAGTCGGGAAGAGTCTCTTCACGTGCGGCGCCAACGGCAACGTTCCGCTGCGCCAGTGTGGGTAAGTGAGCACCAGAGTCACAGGCGCATCGGAGGTCTCCACTGTCGCCAGCTCGGACCACTCATCCGCGACCTGCGTCTCCAGAGAGAGCATCACGCTATCAAGCACCTTCCGACTATGCGAGGCCGGGACATAGTGTAGAAGCCTCGGTGTCTCCAGCACCTCGCGAGGCTCATGGCTCCGCAGATACCAGAGCGCATATCCAGAGGGCCCCACATCATCGAACCGCCGATCACGCAACAGAGCGTGCTCCAAGGAGAACGTCTGCAGGGGCGCGGATATCTCGTCCGGCAGGTCGATCTCCTGCAGCAGATCCTCCGTTCGCATCGGGCCGCCGCCGGCCATATCGAGCATCGCCTCAGCGATGTTCACCTGACCAGGCGACACATCGGTCATGAGTGCCCGCACAAACCAACGGTGTGCGACGCTGACGAACTGCGCACTCGTCTCCAGTGCACGAAGCAGGGCGGCTCGGATCTCCTCACCGTACTCCTCATAGACGTCGTCAGCAGTGACCTCATCATCCGATAGGTACGAAGCCGCATTGAGCGGATGCTCACGCTGAAGCTCGGCCGCATACTCGCGCGTGTCTCCTTCGGCCATCTTCACCTGTACAACCGTGAACGGCTCGTACTCCGGATTGTGCCCAGAGCGCGTGGCTACGACGCGGCCCGTGCTGTTGCCCAGGTGCGCAAATAGGACACTCTCACCCACTGCATAGGCCTCACCTGGCCGGTAGATCCGCCCCTGTGACAGCGTGGCATCCAGTACCTGCGTGATCTGCGCATGTCGGTAACGCGTAAGCTCAGTGGCAAGCTCTTCCAGCGTCTGCGGACGTTCGCTCTCTACGAGAAAGTTGGCGAGGTACTCCAGATCCGATGGCTGAACGGCGAACTGCTCCCAGTACTGATCGTTGCCCAACGTCCCACTCCTGCTCATATGCCTCGCAATCCAGTACCCGTGACCCTGCACGGGGCGTAGGTTTCGTGAACCAGAGGGTATTATACCAGCGTTAAACCACGTTGACAAATCCCAACCTGTGTTACACTCAAGTGGACAGGGTCCCAAGGAGGCTAGCTATGGATCACGAACCTAACGACGTCAAGCTCGTCACGATCGAAGTGACCTATGGGATGCTGCGCGCCAACGTGATACGCGGTCTTCTCGAGAGCGCCGGGATCCCCACCCTGCTCAGATACGAGGCTGCTGGTCCGGCGATCGGTCTCATCATCGATGGCCTGGGGCGTGTCGAAGTGCAGGTTCCCGCCAACTGGGAGCAGGAAGCGCGCGACCTGCTCGCCGCGGAGCCAGCAGCCGAGGCCTCAGATGAGGGCAACGGTACCTGGGCCGACACGTGGGACGACGAATCGACTGATACGGCCAGCGAAGGGTAGCTACGGCGTGAAGCGTTTCTGGTTGCGAGGCAGCCTGGCAGTCGGCACGGTTGGGAGCAGAGGTCCGTCTCTATGAGATGCGCCCCCACAGGATGACGCCGGCCCACACGGGTGGCGCGCTAGGCGAGCTCGTCTGCTCCAACTCACTGGGCTCCGACCTTGTAGGTCGCGCACCGGGTCTGCTCAAGGAAGAGCTCCGCCGGCTGGCTTCACTCGTTGTAGCTGTCGCCGACGCGCACCGTCTTCCCGCGGGCAGTGCTCTCGCTGTCGATCGTGACGCTTTCGCCGCAGCGCTGACGGCTCGAATC
>JAKJAE010000063.1 GCA_022707665.1 Chloroflexota bacterium | reverse complement strand
GTTACGGACGAAGAGAAGCATACCCGATAGCACCAGCAGGCCGGCCAAAAAGCCCAGCATACTCTTGGCTCTGCGCGGTATGACCATGGCGTCTCCCTCGTGCTCCATCAGGTTCCTCTGAACGACGTCCGACGACGGTCAACTCAGTGCTGCGGCAACAGCTCCATGGGTGCCATACTGCTCAGCAGCTTCTTGACACCAATCCCATTGCCGAACAGCACCGTGACCATTTCCTGGCGTCCCTCCAACTCGCTTTCCAACACCATTCCCTCACCGTAGAAAGCGTGCATCACCCGCTGGCCAGTACGGTACTGCAATTCCGGCCGAGTTGGCGCCTCGGTTTTCCTGGACGGCGCACGCCACGATGGCGTGGCCCAACTGGACTTGGTGGCCTGGCGTCTCTGGTTCCGAGGTTGCTTCAGCACCGAGTCCGGCAGATCCTCGAGGAACCGCGATGGCAATGACGGCTCACTATCTCTGAACCCTCGCCAGCTACGGCGAAAGGCATAGGTCAGATAGAGGCGCTGTTCAGCACGTGTCATGCCCACGTAGAGCAGACGGCGCTCCTCCGCGACTTCGACAGGTGACTCCATCGAACGGCTGTGCGGCAGAAGCCCCTCCTCCAGGCCGGTGAGAAAGACCACGGGATACTCAAGCCCCTTCGCACTATGCAGCGTCAGCAACGTCACTGCATCGACCTCTTCGGAAAGCTCGTCGACGTCGGCAACCAGAGCCACGTCAGTGAGGAAATCCGTCAATGATACATCGGGTTCTTCCGCAACCACAGCGCGCAGCGCCAGCACGTTCTCCCAGCGGGATTCGCCCTGATCGCTTCCATCGCGGATGAACATCTCGTAGTCGGTGTCGGCTAACACTCGGTCGATCAGGCCGGCAACACTCACTTCCTGCCGCAGCGCTATCCACTGCGCAACCATCGTAGCGAAGGCGGAGAGCGCACGTTCGGCGCGCCCGGCTGAGCTCTTGCACTCAAGAAGAGACAACAGCGCTCGATAGAGACTACTGCCCAGGCGCTGGGCTTCTGTTGCGACGTTTGTGAGCGTGCGCGACCCAATGCCACGCGGCGGCACATTGACCACGCGCATGAAGCTGACATCATCGTCGGGGTTGTGCGCCAAGCGTACGAATCCAAGCACGTCCTTGATCTCTTTGCGCGAGTAGAAGCGGGTCGCACCGATCAGACGATAGGGAATGTTGTGCCGGATGAAGCTCTCCTCCAGCGCGCGCGACTGTGCGTTGGTGCGGTACATAACGGCGATGTCGCCATGGGTGTGGCCGCTTCGCAGCAGCCGGAGCGTCTCTTTGGCAACGAAATCGGCCTCTTCCTGTTCGTCGTAGGCCTCGTGGAGCGTGAGGGGCTGACCGCCTTTTTTCTCCGTGAACAGGTGTTTGGGCGTGCGGTCGGCGTTCTGGGCAATGATCGCCTGGGCTCCGTCGAGGATAACCTGGGTAGACCGGTAGTTCTCCTCCAGCAGAAACTCCACGAGTTCAGGAAAGTCCTGTCGCAAGCGCAGAATGTTGCGGTAATCAGCACCACGCCAGGAGTAGATCGACTGATCCTCGTCGGCGACCACATAAAGGCTGCGATGGTCCGCAGCAAGTTGCTTAAGAATGACGTACTGGGCGATATTCGTGTCCTGGAACTCATCGACCAGGATGTGCTGGAAGCGGTCCCGATACTGATGTACAGCTTCGGGATCTGTCTGGAACATGCGCGCCGCTTCCATCAGGAGGTCGTCGAAGTCGAGCCCATCGTTCTTGCGCAGCGTCTGTTGGTACTGCGCATATGCCCGCGCTACGATCTCATCGAAATAGGTGCGCACCGGGTAATCTGCCGGCAGGATCAGCTCATTCTTTGCCGAAGAAATCGCATTGAGCAAAGCATGGGGCCGGTACCGCTTGTCGTCCAATCCCATATCGGCAACGACCTGCTTCATCACGGTGAGTTGGTCGTCAGTGTCGAAGATCAGGAAATCAGGGGAGAGTCCCAGCCTCATGGCTTCGCGCCGCAAGATCCGCGCACAGGCCGCGTGGAACGTACCCAGCATCATAGCGCGAGCCGACGCATCGCCCAGCATCGTGCCCAGACGATGGTTCATCTCGCGAGCTGCCTTGTTGGTGAAGGTCACAGCCAGGATCTGCCAGGGAGAGACGTGCATCTCCGCCAGCATCCAGGCGATCCGATGGGTAAGCACGCGCGTCTTGCCCGACCCGGGGCCGGCCAGAACCAGAGCGGGCCCCACGGAGGTCGTGACAGCAGCACGTTGCTGGTCGTTGAGACCGTGTAGGAGGGGATGGGTGTTGTCTGCCATGCTTACCATTGTAGCATAGCGGCCATCGCGAGCAACTGCCGTTGCCTCACCGCTTACGCACAATGGACCACAGAATCCTGATCCCCATCAGGATGGCGACGATGAAGGCAAAGATCACCGATGCCTGCACGAGCCAACTCGCCCCGGTCACGGCGGGGATCAACCACGCCAGGCCGACGATCATGCCGGCGACGATCAAGCTAAGGGCCAGGCGAGTGGCGAGGCGATCGAGAACACTCAAGCTGCGATCGTCCAACGCCAGCTTGACCGGCTCGCGCTTCTCCAACCTATCGATCAACATCCTTCCAGCCAGGGGGAGCTCGTCCAGCAGGTCAGTCCACGCCATCCCTCGGCGCACCATGTCGGAAAACCAGCGACTGTCAGGAAGGACCGAACCCACGAGCAGGCGGTTGACATAGGGCGCGGAGAACTGGAAGATGTCGAACTCCGGGGCCAATCTGAGTCCGATGCCCTCCATCATGGCCAATGTCTTGGCCAACAACCAGTAATTAGTGGGCATCTTGAGCCGGTGCTCGAAAACTACCGGCATGACCTCGTCAACAAGATCGCCCAGATGGATGTCCCCAAGCGCCCGACCACCGTAGTGTTGCAGCAATCGTTCGATGTCGCGGGTCAGAACCTGTCGGTCCACATCAAAGGGGGCGGCTCCCACGTGGATCTACTCGTCCGTCGCTCCCCGAGCATTCATCTGCACAGCGACGTTATAGAGGCGGATAAGATTCACCCGATCGGCACGGCTAAGGTAACCCACCATACCGAAATCCAGAGCGCCGATAACATCCCCCTTCATTACCAGGAAATTGCCCGGATGTGGATCGGCGTGGAAGAAACCATCGAGCAGTACTTCCTGGATGATCATCCGGGCAGCGTTGGTCGCAATGACCTCGCGATCATGTCCCGCGGCATCGATGGCTTGCACCTGGTCGATCTTGATCCCCTCGAGGTACTCCATCACCAGAAGCCGCTTGGTCGTGTGATCCCAGTACACTTTGGGAATGTAGACCCCTGGCTCATCGGCGAAATTGCGGCGAAAGCGATCGGCGTTGCGTCCCTCGGCTACGTAATCCAGTTCTCGATTCAGCGTGTCAGCGAAGTCCTCGGCAATTTCCTCAAGGTTGTACACATTGCCAAGGGGCGTATGAGTCTGGGTGTATTCAGCAAGGTCGTGGATGATCTCGAGATCGGTATGCAGCGTTCGCAGGATGTTCGGACGCTGTACTTTCAGCGCGACACGCTCGTGCGTGGCCAATCTCGCGAGATGAACCTGCGCGAGGGAGGCAGAAGCAAGCGGGCGCGTGTTGATCTCCTCGAAGACCTCATCGAGGGGCCGATCCAGTTCATGGGTCAGGACCTGCTCAATCTCGGGCCAGCCCACGGGCGGCACTTCGTCCTGAAGCTTCGACAGCTCTACGATGTAGTCGGGAGGCAACAGGTCGGGACGCGTGCTCAGGACTTGGCCCAACTTCACAAACGCCGGGCCCAGCTCCTCGAGAGCCTGCCGGAAGTGAAACGGCAGGGAGGCGCGCTCCTGTTTGGGGTAAGGGTACAGATCCCGCAACCAGAGGGGTTCTGTAGGCAGATGAGCCAGGGCGAATCCGAAGCCGTGACGTGTGAAGACTGCCAGGATCTGCCGGTAACGCTGCAGATGCCGGATTGGGCGCGTGATTGTAGGAAGCTTGAGCGTCGACATCCCCACTCCGCGTCCTCCCCAACCGCACTCTAACTGGATAGACCTCTGGCCTCTAGGAACACGCCCTCAGAAGGGGCCCTCAGAAGGGGCCCTCAGAAGGGGCTCCCGGGAGCACCCACGAGAGGCGCCAAGGCCGCCGTTGGCTCACACAGAGATCATGGCGGTTCCGGCCAGTTCGTCAAGTGACAAGAGCTGCAGTGGCGTCAGTGGTAACCCGCGATGCGGTACTTGAGCAACGTCCAGAGCACCGTAAAGCCGTCGCGCCAGGAGATCTTCTTGCCCTCAGTGAACTCACGCCCGCTATAGGAAATCGGGACCTCATAGATGCGATAGCCACTGAGCAGAATCTGGGCCGTGATCTCAGGATCAAAACCCCAACCGCGAGCCCGAAGGTGAAGCTTGTTGGCCACTTCACGTGTGAAGACCTTGTAGCAAGTCTCCATATCGGACAGGATCGTGTTGTAGAGCACGTTTGTGACCGAAGTCAGAAAACGATTCCCAATCATATGCCAGAAGAACATGGCCTTCGTCGGCCCCCCGCGAAACCGGGACCCGTAGACTACGCTCGTTCGCCGTTCGAGGATGGGTCGCAGAAGCGCGCCATATTCACGAGGGTCATATTCGAGATCCGCGTCCTGGATCAGGCAGATGTCCCCCGTCGTGGCTTTGAGCCCGGTCCAGACGGCGCCACCCTTGCCTTGATTGTGCTCGTGAAAGATAGCAATCAGGTCATCGACCCCTCTGAGCGTATTCAGGTAGTCGCGTGTCCCATCGGTCGAGCCATCATCGACTACGACAATCTCACGCTCCATCTGTACGATTGCTTCGTTGGCATGGTTCGCCCAGATCGGGATATCGAGTCTCACAGCCCGCACGCGGTCGATGATCTCCTCGATCGTCTCGATCTCATTGTATGCCGGGATAATGACTGAAAGCTTCACAGGAGTCTCCCTATTCAGGAACGATAACGTCGTGGCACAGCCAGAGGACGTCCATGGGGCCACGCATCGCCAAGCAAGACCTTGCGCTCGACGGGGGTCATCTCGCGCCATACGCCCGGAGCAAGGTCTGGAGGCAGCGTCACGTGGCCAATCGCTACCCGCGCCAGACGCACAGTGGGGTGCCCAACCGCAGCCGTCATGCGCTTTATCTGACGGTTCATCCCTTCCTGAAGCACCATCCGCAGCCACGTGGTCCGATCCGGTGGGGGGAGCGGCACGGCAGACTCAGGGAGAGGTGGCGCAGTGGCGAGGATTTCGACATCAGCAGGGCGTGTATAACCCAGCTTGATCTGCATCCCCTGACGCAGGCTGCGGAGCGCCTCTGCATCTGGACGCCCCAGGACGAGAACAAAGTAGGTCTTGGCGTGGCTGAACTGAGGATGCGCCAGGCGATGTAAGGTCTGCCCATCATCGGTGAGGACCAGCAACCCCTCGCTGTCGAGGTCAAGGCGCCCCACCGGTGACATCGTCGTCGGTATCCCCAGAGCTGTCAAGGTGCGTCGCCCCAAAGGGTCATCGTGATGAATGCTGAGAACCCCATAGGGTTTGTATGCCACGCCGTATCGAGCCATCGCGTGCGATTATACCCACGAGAGAGGGTATGACAAGCGTCATAGCAGAGCGATTACGGCAGCATCCACGGATTCAACAAACTTTACAGCGAACTGGTAAACGTTATTTGGCACAACAACGTGTTTGCGCCACGTTTACTTGCCATGGCTGCAGATATTGGTATAATAAACATAGGGACTGCCCACCCTGTAAGCAAGGAGGCATACGTGGATCTCGTCAAGGTCGCAGCAAACTCTCGTGCCACATCAGTGGCCGGAGCCATCGCAGGCATCATCCGGGAAAAAGGACGCGTCGATGTACAGGCCATCGGGGCAGGTGCAGTGAACCAGGCCATCAAGGCCATCGCAATCGCGCGGGGCTACCTGGAACTGGACGCCATCGATATTGCATGCATTCCCTCGTTCTCGGAGGTGAACATCGATGGCAAGGAACGTACCGCGATGCGGTTTGCAGTCGATTCGATTGCCGCTCTGGCTGCTGAAACCGGCGTAGTTCTCTCGGAGCAAGTTCATCGCTGAGACCCCCGATGGGTTGTCCGCACGCCCGGCTAACTGGCGAGCGAGGGCAGTTCGAGCAGCAGGTTCTCAACCAGCAACTGCGCGTTAGCATTCGCGAGCACGGCTTCCTGTGCCTCTTCGAGCTCGGTCAGGACGCGAAGTGTGGTCGTCACATCAACCGCTTTGCCCAATGATGCGAGCAGCTCAAGCTGCTCCAGGTTGACCAGGGCTTCCACATTACCCGTCTGCTGCAGGAGCACATCGCGCCAGAACGTCAACCATGCCTCAAGTGTCTCGGCCAGCATCGCGGAATCCCGCGCAAGGTCTTGAGCACGCGCGAAGCGCGACGGAAGGTCTTCATAGAGTATCGAGACCAGCACCTCGACCGCAGTCTCCATAGGCGTAGCTGCCTCGGGGTCTGCCGTGGCCCGCACTGCCCAGCCAATTCGCCCGCCCGACAGGCGCGCCAGGTGTCCAGCACGCTCTCCCTCAACGCCCCACGTCGAGGTCAGGGCAGACTCGACCTCCTGTGTGGAGAGCGGTCTGAGAACGAGCTGTTGCGTCCTGGAGACGATGGTCGGCAGGAGCACCTCGGCATCTGTAGCCAGGAGTATCAGATGCGCATAGGCCGGGGGTTCCTCCAACGTCTTCAACAGCGCATTCGCAGCGCCTGTCGTTGCACGTTCGAAGTCGCCGATCAGGGCGATCTTGCAGGAACTCTCATTGGGGGTCAGCGATAGGAAACGCTCGACTTCGCGAATCTGCTCAATCCGGAGGTGAGCCGTTCGATCGCCGGACACAACTTCCATGTAATCCGGATGGTTGCCCGACACCAGCTTACGGCACGACAGACAATGCCCACAGGGACGCTCCCCTGGATCCGCGCGGCACAGCATTGCAGCCACCAGTTGCCTGGCCAGCGTGTGTTTACCTACACTCTCGGGGCCCGTGATCAGCAGGGCATGTGGAACCTCACCGGTCGCAATGGCATGGTGTAACTGCTGGAGGGCCCAGCGATGGCCAACGACCGGCCATTCCTTCATCGCCCACACCCTGGTGAAGCCATCGATGCATCCGAAAGCCGCGCCGTGGCTGCGTCAAACAGGTAAGAGCCCAATCCCTGGCGACTGTCCACATCGACCCGAATCACCGTATACTCCGCATCAGGTAGCTCGACAACGGCGTCCCCCAGCAGCTCGGGCCGAACGACGATGAAAGCCACCGCATAGGATTCGCGCTTGAGCAGATCCAGCACGCTCACCCAGCCACGGTGATGGCGCAACTCCAACGGGCCAATCTCGTCCAACACGAACACCTGGGTCGGGAAAGACGTCGCCAGCGCGGCAGTGCTGCGGGCAAATGCCGCTTCGTTCATAACGAAGTTCGGGGTCGGAGCACCGGGGATATCACGATAGGGGTCGGTCAAGGAGTACCTGGCCCCCGTGTAGAGCTCGATCACGGCAAGGTCATGAGGGCCGGTGCGCTGTGTCAACAATCCGGCGACCTTGACGCCGGCATCCTGAAGCCGTTTCACAGCCTCGGACAACGTTGTAGTCTTGCCGATCTGTCTCCCGCCGGTCAGCAGGACAATCCTAGGGGTTGGCATAACTCTCGCTGGTCGTATCTGCAATTCCTGGACGCAACCTTCGCGTTCGCGATGTGTACCAGAAGTGTTCTCTCATCGATGAGTCTACAGCCGTAACGCTCCAGCACTACCAGAGATGGGACATAATCGACGACGGCAATCCCCATGGTAACCGGGATGTAGGAGATCGCCAACGCTCGTGCTTGCCGGCCTCAGTGGCACCAATGCCAAGGCCTACGGTCGGCTGGGCTACTTCTTCAGCGCTCTGCCGGGCTCTCCCCACCGCCCCATGCCGACGCCAGGACGCGAGAAGTACGTCTGGCACGTCGTAGATGCCGGCGCGATGGTGTGCAAGCGCTCCTCGATGCTTTTCGTTTCGTCTGTCGACACCTCATCGACACAGAGATAGCCACCTGGTGGTGGCTATCTCTGTGTGAGTGGAGATGGCGGGAATCGAACCCGCGTCCGAAGAATTCGACGATGAGCTTCTACGAGCGTAGTCGGCGATTTCATCTCGCGCGGAGGGCCGTTGCCGACCACGCCACATCCGCGCCATCCGATATCTCTTGGGCTAGCCTATCGGTGTCAGCCAGCTAGCACGCATACATTATGTCACCTTACTCCGACACGCATGCGAGATGCCGGAGGGGCGTGACCGGATACCCGGTCAGGTTTTTGGGGTTAGTCGCTTACTGCTTACGCAGCGACGGCGACGGGCGCCCAAGTGTTTGCCATTGGGTTGGCATTTGTTGGTTTGCTTCTGGGTTTACGGAGACGAAGCCTCCCCGGCCCGCAGCCCACAGCCAGCCTTCCCCGTCGAAACCGATCATCCCCACACATCATTATAGCAGGATTGACGAGTGGGACAAGCTGAGCAAGGCTCGGACTTCCCGATCGTGTATAATCGCTATCAACACAACACGGTGCTGGCACCTTCGCACCCAGGAGATCTCATGCAACGCTTTCGGCTACGCTACGACACCACCGTCTGGACCCGCAACCTGATCCTCTTCGCAATCACGCTCTTTCTCGCCCGCTTCGGTCAGGGGTTGCTGGACGGCACGCGCATGAACTTCTTCATCGAGACCCTGGATCTGACCGAGGGCCAGGTCCTGTGGTTGGAAGGTGTCAGGGAGTTGCCGGGTCTTGGACTCATCTTCCTCGCTGCGCTCACGATGCGGCTCCCGCTGATGCGCCAGGGCACGTTGGCCCTGTTCCTGATGGGCGTGGGCTACTTCGTGCACGCCTTCGTGGGATCCTATTCCGCTCTCCTCCTGGCCGTGGTCGCCGGCAGTTTCGGCTTCCACCTCTGGGCACCGCTCAACAGCGCCATCGGCCTGGCACTGAGCAACAAACAGAACGCCGGATACGTACTCGGTGCGCTGACGTCGGTGGGTTCGCTGGCAGGCATCGCAGGGATGGGGGCCATCTCTCTGATCTCGGGATTGTTGCCCTCGATGCCCCTCACCACCTATTACGTGGTAGGCGGTATCGTGATTGTCGTGTCCTCGCTTCTGCTCTACCTCCTGCCCAAACACCTGGGCACAACCGAGGTCGAGCCGTCGCGCATTCTGATCAAGGGACGCTATTGGCGCTACTACGTCCTGATTTTCTTCTCCGGAGCGCGGAAGTTGGTCCTGGGCAGCTTCATCACGCTGATGCTCGTCGAGAACTTCGGGCTGCGCGTCTGGCACATTAGCACGCTCACCCTGGTCAGCAGTGTCCTGACACTGGCGCTCTCCCCTGCAATGGGCAGGATCATCGACCGACGGGGCGAGCAGGTGACGACCCCACTCTCCTACGCCGTCCTGGCCCTCTGCTGCTTCGGCTACGCCGTGGTCGGGAATCTGTGGATTCTCATCGCCCTCTGGATCATTATCAAGCTGGTCACCCCCTTCGGCCTGGGGCTGTCGACCTATGTGTATCGCACGGCGCCGCCGGAGGAACTCACACCCACGCTGACCGCCGGCGTCACCTTTGACCACATCAGCTCAGTGGGCGTCCCTTTCCTGGCAGGGGCCCTGCTACCCATTATCGATTACCAGGGCGTATTCCTGGCATCGGCTGTCCTGATCCTCATCTCGATTCCGTTCGCCAGGGCGCTTCAGGTGCAGACCGAGGCAGCAGCGACACTGGTGCTCAGCCCGGCAGAATAGACGAGGGGGCATGGAGCGGACAACTTTCGAGGCGATTGTCGCGGAAGTAGTGGATGCACTACCTCCTGAACTCCTGGAGATGCTCGAAAACGTCGACATCATCGTCGAGGACCGCCCGGACAGAGCGACGATGCGTCTGGCGGGTATCAGACACAGCACCGAGTTACTCGGCTTCTACCACGGGGTGCCTCGGACCCACCGCACCCGCAGCTACACGCTTGTGCTGCCTGACAAGATCAGCATCTACCGCGTGCCCATCCAGTTACGTTGCCAAAGTGAGGAGGAAGTGCGCGCTATGGTCGAGCATGTCCTCCGCCACGAGATCGCCCATCACTTTGGCATCAGTGACGACCGTCTGCGCGACCTGGGTGCCTACTGATCTCTTCTCCGGTCAGGATCACACAGTATGGAATGGAGCCAGCGCCGCCTCTAGTCGAGGCGGCGCTGGCTGATTGTGAAGCGATCTCGCTAGTGCCCCTGGGACTCCAACGCCAATGACGCCTGCAGTGCCGGCACGTAATAGCGTTCGGCATACTCCTTGACCATCCTCCGCGTCGAGAAATGCGGGCCAATGGTCCGGATGGCCTCACGCATCATCGCCACCCAATCTCGCGGGACGTTGTCCCGGTCGCGCTGGTAATAGAGCGGCATGACCTGCTCCTCGAGGATGCGGTAGAGTGCCTCGGCATCGGTCCGATCCTGCTCATCCCAGTTGTCGGTCTCGGCTCCAGAATCGATCGCCCAACCATTGCGTCCGTTGTAGGCCTCGGCCCACCACCCATCAAGAATGCTCAGGTTGAGTACGCCGTTAAACGCAGCCTTCATGCCACTGGTACCGCTGGCCTCGTTAGGCTTCCGCGGTGTGTTGAGCCACACATCCACGCCCTGAACCAGATAGCGCGAGACATGCATATCGTAGTCTTCAACGAAGGCGATGCGCCCCCCAAACTTCGGATCACGGGCGTAATTGTACAGGCGCTGCAACAGCAGCTTGCCAGGATCGTCGGCGGGGTGGGCTTTGCCGGCGAAGATCACCTGAACTGGGCGATAGGGATCATGCACCAACCGCATCAGCCGGTCGATGTCCTGGAAGATCAACGTAGCACGCTTGTACGTTGCGAAACGCCGAGAGAAGCCGATCACGAGCGCATTGGGATCGAGGAAAATGCCCGAAGCCAGCAACTCCTCCGGGGGCATCGAGCGCGTTATCCAATCCTGCCTCGCCCGCTCGCGGATCGTCGCAAACATCTTCTGCTTGAGGATCACGTGCGCATCCCACAGCTCGGCGTCGGGGATCTCCTCAACACGGGCCCAGAGCAGAGGGTCATCCTGACGCCGAATCCAGTCGGGGCTCACATATCGGCGGTAGAGCCGATGCATCGCCTCGCCCGTCCACGACGAAAGGTGCACCCCGTTCGTCACATGGCTGATAGGCACATCCTCGACGGCGCGATCGGGCCATAGACCCTGCCACATTTTGCGGCTTACCTCGCCATGCAGCGCGCTGACGCCATTGGCCTGGCCCGCGAGCTGCAGGGCCAGCTTGGTCATGTTGAAGGCCGCTCCATAGCCGGGATCGTGACTGCCCAGCTCCAGGAACTCATCACGTGTAAGCCCCAACTCGGGCCAGAAATCGTGAAAGTACTTGTCGATGAGACCGAAGTCGAAGGCGTCGTGGCCGGCCGGCACCGGCGTATGGGTCGTGAACACGGTACTGGCACGAACTCGCGCGGACGCTGCATCGAACGTCAGGCCCTGGGCCACATATTCGCGCACCCGCTCTAACACCATGAACGCCGAGTGGCCTTCGTTGATGTGCCAAACGCCTGGATCGATGCCCAGCGCGAATATGTGGCCCAG
>JAKJAE010000062.1 GCA_022707665.1 Chloroflexota bacterium | reverse complement strand
CTCACCAACACACGTTCGCCACTCAGGGCGAAATCCGGCCAGTATCAACAAACGCTGCTCGTACCATCGCACGAGCAGCTCCGGCGTACTGTCCACCTCCAGAGTCGTGAGCGTCCAGTCCAGCAGTCGGTAGAGCTGCTCATTGGCTTCACGCTCAAAGAAGCGCATTACGAGCTCAGCCGCGTACCGGGCATATGTGCCGCGCTCAAAGTCATCCTGTAGCACTGGACGGAGCGCAATGGCTTCAGCCTGGCTGATGATGTCCCATGAGCTCTCCACGTGGGACACCAACATACGCGTGCGGGAGAACAGCTCCAGGTGTCCTGCCTTTCGCGATCGTGTCTTCCGCGTGCCCTTGGCCAGCAGATCAACACGTCCCTCAGGAGTCAGGCAGATGACGATGCGATCAGCCTCGCCGTGATCACGGCGACCCAGGACGATTCCCTCCAGTTGGTAGAGCCTCAAGCGTCGCGTCATCTCTTACCTGCTCCATCGACTCCACGCCGAAACCAACCCGCATCGGCGAGACAGGGGCGGGAAGCAGGCATCCCGCGGAGTGCGGCCCGGCCCGGATTATACCACAGCGGATCCGACGCCCTCTGGCGACGCTAGCTCACGACGCCCGACCTTCGTGAGCACATCGACCAGATCCCGCGCCAGATGTGTCTCGGTCCAGTCCGTCAGGATCTCGTGGCTCCCATCTTGGGCTATCACCCGAAGTCGAGCCAGAGGGTAACTCCCAGTTGGCCCATCCTCGAAGCTACGCGTCTCGAGCTCGAAAGTCGCAATGTCCCCTAGCGCCAGACCGAAGACCTCACGGGTCCCGCGGAGGAACCACGTCTGCACACGACGAAGGTCGCCCCCATCCGGCGAACGCTCCAGGAAGCCGCTATCGACCATGGGCATCGTCAGCACAATCGCCACGGCGATAGCCAATCCGGCCACCAAGATCGCGCCCGACACTTGCCAACGCACTGGACTGGGGCTGAACACGACGACAGCCACCAGGAAAAGCACAGCCGCGAGGATGCCAATGAGCACAGACACGACGGGACGATTGGCTTGCCAGGCCACGCGGTTGTGGCTTTCCTCCGTGATCACGATAGACATCCGCGACTCCTATTGGACAAAACTCAGCAACGTAGTATACCTCACGTCACGTGTTCAGCAACGCAGGATCCAAGTGAAGGAGGCGTGGCCATCAACAGCAACGAGCGACCCAATATCGCCCAGTGGGGATGCCTGGTCATGCTACTCGGCGCCATCATCCTCACAATCGTCGGTGGTGTCTGGTTGTTCACGCGCACACCCAGGCCGGCCGATGAACTGGTCCCTACGGCCATCGTTTTGACGACGACACCTACCGCCCAGAGTGCCACGGTTCCGGCGACCACACCTGCTGTTACCGAGACCCGTGGGATCACCATCGGTATGCGTGTTCAGGTCACAGGAACCGGGGATGTCGGCCTGAGCATTCGCGTCGAACCGGGGACGACTGCTGAACGACTTGGCGTTGCCCGAGAGGGAGAGAGCCTGCTGGTTGTGGGTGGACCGCAGCAAGTCGATGACTACACGTGGTGGCGTGTCCGCGACGAGCTCAACCCCGAACGCGAGGGTTGGGTAGTAGCCGATTACTTGCTGCTGGCGGAGTGAGTTGTCCGTGGCAAGCGACCTTGCAGCCGCACGCGACCGCGCGCGCCAGCTTCGCGACGAGATCTCCTTCCACAACCACCGCTACCACGTCCTCGACCGGCCTCTCATCAGCGACGGGCAGTTCGATGCGCTTGTCGATGAGCTGCGCCAGATCGAACGCGACTTCCCTGAGTTGGTTACGCCTGACTCCCCCACCCAGCGCGTCGGTCATCAGCCCGCTGAGGGCTTCCGCAAGGTAACCCATCCCGCGCCTATCCTGAGCCTGGACAAAGCCACCAGCCGCGACGAGCTTATCGCCTGGCACACGCGCATCAGTAAGCTGCTGCCCGAGCCAACGTCTTCGCTGGCCTACGTAGTCGAGCCAAAGCTCGATGGCCTCACTGTCGTTCTCCACTACGACGACGGGCAGTTCGTGATGGGGGCAACTCGGGGCGACGGACAAACCGGCGAAGACATCACAGCGAACCTCCGCACGCTGCGCACGCTGCCACTGAAGGTTCCTGTTGATCGGGATGGCCCATCAGTCCCCCACCACCTGGTCGTGCGCGGCGAAGTCGTGATTCTGCTGTCTGACTTTGATGCCCTGAACGAACGTCTTGTCGCCGACGGGCAGCCACCTTTCGCGAACCCACGCAACGCTGCGGCAGGTTCGCTCCGCCAACTCGATCCGAGGATTTCCGCCCAACGGCCCCTGCGTCTCTTTGTCTACAGCATCGTCAGTGCGGATGGCCCCATACCCGCCACTCAGTCGGACACCCTTGCCTACCTTGAGCATCTGGGGTTCGGGGTTCCTGCCGAGGTGGCGATGCTGGATGACCTTAACCGCGTCGCAGACTACTGCGACACGATGGTGCAGCGACGCAGCACGTTCCCTTACGAAGCCGACGGGCTGGTCATCAAGATCGATGACCTTGCCGTGCAGGCGCAACTGGGAGCTGTCGGTGGACGTCCGAGGGGCGCAATCGCGTACAAGTTCCCTGCGCAGGAAGCCGTGACCACACTGCGCGGTGTAGAGTACTCGGTGGGACGGACAGGCATCATCACACCCACGGCCCTACTGGAGCCGGTGGGCATCGCTGGTGTTACCGTCAGCCGGGCATCGCTGCACAACTTCGACGCGATTGCCGAACGCGACATCCGCATCGGTGATCGTGTTGTGGTGAAGCGGGCGGGCGACGTCATCCCCTACGTCTCCGGACCAGTTCTCGACGCCCGCACAGGCAGCGAGCAGCCGATTGAACCGCCAGTCGCCTGTCCCTCGTGTCAGGAACCCGTCATTCGCGACGAGGGCGGAATTGCCTACTACTGCATCAACGCCGCATGTCCGGCGCAGCTCGTCCAGCGGTTGACTTACTTCGCTGCGCTGATGGATATCGAGGGCATGGGTGAGCGTACCGCTGTGCAACTGGTTGACAGGGGGCTTGTCCATGACCCCATTGACGTATACGAGCTCACCATGGAGTCATTGCTGACCCTGGAGGGATTTGGCGAGAAAAAGGCGTCGAACCTGCTGGCTTCGATCGCTGCTTCCAGGGGCCAACCCTTTGACCGTGTGCTGGCAGCACTGGGCATCCGCGGCGTCGGTACCACGGTGGCCTCGCTGCTGGTATCCCGGTTCCCATCTCTCGATGCCCTCCAGTCAGCGTCAGCCGATGATATCGCGACGGTCGAGGGGCTCGGTCCCATCACGGCTCGCGCGATCGTCGACTGGTTCTCACGCCCGCGACACCATGACATCATCGCGCATATGGCCAGCGCGGGCCTAAACCTGCACAAGACGAAGCCCACGCTCCTAGCGGAGCAGCCACTGGCTGGGCTCACATTCGTGATCACCGGCACCCTCAGCAGGCCGCGGAGCGAGGTCCAGGCGTGGATTGAGTCGCTAGGGGGCAAGGTTACGGGTTCCGTAACCCCGAAGACAAGTTTTCTCGTCACGGGGGCCGACCCCGGCGGCACAAAGTACAACCGGGCACAGGAGCTCCACACGCCCATGATCACAGAGGAGCAACTCACCGCTCTGGCCAAAGCAAAATAGCCTTGGTCACCTTCACACCCTATGCCAATGCGCTTTCGGCGCCCGCAGCTCGTGCTGCGTTGCCACCGTGTGGTGGCCATTGTATGAGTGAAAAGGAGGAAGGATGAACCGCTCCTTGGCCCCGACGCTCGGGGATTCCCCCGTACAGAAACACCGGGTTCTGGCAGCCAACGATCTACAATGGATCGATGGAATGTTGACCACGTTGGGTAATCCAACGACCTACATCAACCAGGACGGTCTCGATTTTCTGTCGATCACCGAAGCACGTGTCGCTCCCTGGGCGTTTACGGGACTCCCCACCACTCATCCGAACGAGGTCATCGTTATGCGGGAGCATCTCCATTTCCTGGCGTTCACGGAAGATGCCGCATTCGATCAGTTCCGTGAGGCACCCCACACGGAAACGCTCCTGATCAACCTGGGGATCGCCGTCATCCGTGGCAGGGTGCCCTTCTTGAGCGAGGCCAAACTGACCAACTTCCTCGACTTCTGGAAGGGCCTCTTCTTCCCCGTCACCAAGGCCCAGGTCCATTTTCTCGCCACCAGTGCAGGTGACCTACCGGCACAGGCGCGGTTGCTCTACATCAACCGTAGAGCGGTGCAAAGCTATACGCCCGCCTGAGGCCTATGCAGACACCTTACGGTCAGTCCTGTCCCTACTATTACGCCGATGCGCACCGCAAACCACATCTGCGGGAGGTCTGCCATCTCCTGGATGGGTCTCGGGATCAGCAGCACTGGACATCACGCCTCTGCCAGCACTGTCCGGTCCCCGACATCACCCGGGCCAACCGGTGTGAGACAATGATCCTCTACGGAGCCATCATCAGACCGCGATGGCGTTTCTGGCTATCGCCCTACATGGCTATCTCGGCCACGTGCACACGCAGCGGCGCCAGCGTCCCTGACCCCATGATCGGCTGTGGCCTGTGCCACGAACCCATAACGTTTGTAGTTGGTGAGTAGATAGGCCGGCCGTATGGGAACTCGCCCGCTGGTGCGCAACCGCATCGAGATCAGGATCTCGGAGCAATTAGCCAGTTCGCTGCTCCTTGCTTTCGCAGCACTCTTCATGCTAGTCGGCATCGCTATGCTGCACCTGGCGCCGTATCCCCTCACGCTCACACCTCGCCACCTGCTTGCTGTGGGAGGTGGGTGGTTTGGGGCTTGGGGAGGTGTGCACTTTCTCCTTCGACGCAAACTTCCACGGTACGATCCGATCATCGTGTCGCTCGTGGCGATGCTGACAGGCTGGGGGCTTCTCGTCCAGGCCCGGGTCGCCCCGGCGCTCCTGTACCGCCAGGTGCTCTGGCTCCTGATCGGTTGTGCTGTGCTGGTCGCTACCGCACTGACAGCCCCGCTGACTCGAAGCCTGCGACGCTACCGCTACTCGCTTCTCACAGCCGGCATTCTGCTCCTGGGGGCAACGCTTGTCCTTGGCGTCAACCCCTCAGGATATGGCCAGGAGCTCTGGCTTGGAGCCTTTGGTCTCTACATCCAGCCCTCGGAGCCGCTCAAGTTGCTCCTCATCATCTACCTTTCCGCATACCTTGCCGACCGGCGCGACCTCCCGGCAGTCAAGGCAGCCGGCGAGCCGATGTGGCTCATTGTGCTGGGGCCGATGGTCGCCATGGTCGGGCTGGCGCTCCTGCTCCTGGGCTGGCAGCAGGACCTTGGGGCGGCGATGCTTTTCTACCTCACCTTCGTCGCCATGATCTACCTGGCCTGGGGGAACGGGCGGTACGTGTTGCTCGGCCTCGTCCTCTTCGTGCCCGTCGCCCTGGCTGGCTACGTCCTGTCAGATCGCGTCGCCCTCCGCTTCAGCATTTGGCTGAACCCCTGGGCGCCAGAGCAGGCAGATCGGGCCTTCCAGATCCTGCAGTCGCTGTTCGCCATCGGGGCAGGCGGCCTGTTTGGCCAGGGACTCGGCCAGGGTGCACCGACGCTGATTCCGGCCGTGCACACGGACTTTGTCTATGCCGCCATTGCTGAGGAATTCGGCTTGGTGGGCACCCTCGGCTTGCTGTTACTGATCGCGGCCCTGGTGGCCCGGGCCATCCGGATAGCGCAACGGTCCGAGTCGGCCTTCGGTTCGCTGGCTGCAGGAGGTATCGCGGCCTGGATAGGCATCCAGACATTCGTCATAGCCGGGGGCAATGCCGAGCTCATTCCTATCACGGGCGTAACCCTACCCTTCATGAGTCTGGGGGGATCATCACTCGTGACCATGTTGTGCGCCGCCGGGTTGCTCCTCAACCTTTCAGCGCCTCACCCCGCGGCCATCAGCCTGTCGTTGGCGCCCGACGCCAATCGACCGGTCAAAGCAACCGCGGCCCGACTCGGTCAGATCCTTATCGCGCTCCTCAGCAGTGTGGCGCTCATCACGGGTTACTGGTCACTGGTGCGTGCCGAAGCCCTGCAGGGATATCCAAGCAACCCGCGCTCTGTCGTCGCGGAGTCCCGGATTCGCAGAGGACGCATTCTCGACCGCAATGCCGAGGTCCTCGCTACGATCGAGATCGATGCACAGGGCTTTGTGACCCGCACGTACCCCGTCGCAGCAGCAGCTCCGGTCGTGGGGTATGCCACGCTCGCCTATGGAACTGACGGGATCGAGAGTGCGTGCGATGCACGGCTCCGCGGAGAAGTTGGGCTCACACCTTGGGCTAGCGCGCGGCAAAGACTGCTTCACATCGATCCGGTGGGCCGCGATGTCCGCCTCACGTTGGATTCACAGCTACAGACCCGAGCTCAGGCAAGCCTGGCGGCGTATGCTGGGTCCGTGGTTGTCGTCGACACACGCACAGGCGAAATCCTCGCCCTGGCCTCAAGTCCGGTCTATACGTCTGCAACAGTCACAGAAGACTGGCCGGCCCTGAGCGCAGCAGCAAGCTCACCGTTTCTCAACCGGGCAACCCAGGGGCTCGCGCAACCGGGCACAAGCCTCCAACCGTTCATATTGGCCTCGGCCCTTCAGCGCGATCCATCGTGGGCGCCGATGGGCGCGATCTCCAGAACCGTTGCCATCAACGGAAACGCCGTGGGGTGCCGCACAGTGCCTACCGACAACGGCTGGCAGGCCCTACTGGCAGCGGGATGCCCGGCACCTTTTGCCGAGGTGGCACAGCATCTGGGCGATCTGACCTTCACCGAGGAAATGACGCGCTGGGGATTATTGGACGCGCCCGGTCTATGCCTCCCTACGGTGGCGGTCGACCTGGATCTAGAGCGGCTTGACGCCTGGGAAGATGGCCTGGGCCAGGGAAAACTCCTGGTCACGCCCCTGCAGATGGTACAGGCGATGGCGACCCTGGGCAACGACGGCACGCGCCCGGATCTACAGTTGCTCGAAATGCCGTTCGATGGCTGCGCCAAGCCCGCGGAGCCCCATGCCGAGCAGGTCATCGATGCTGAGGTCGCGGACCAGACGAGGCGACTCCTGAGTTCTTACCCCGGAACGGTGGGCCATCTTGGCACATCGCTGGCGGGACACGACCGTGTACAGGCGTGGTTCGTCGGTCTCAACTCGGCCAGCGTGCCTCGCTATGCCGTGGTCGTATTCCTCGACGAGGTCAGTGATCCGAACCTGGCGCTCTCGATCGGTGTCGACTTGATGCAGAATCTCACAACACGTTAGAGACTCGCTGACAGCGCAGACTGCACGTGGGCGGCATAGATTGATTTCTAACTCTCAGTGATGTTTTGGTTTGACAAATGCCCATTTTAACCTATTATAGTAATACATCGGTGGCGGGGTTTCACGTCCGTCAGCGAGCCGCAGTGCGCCCTAACCAAGCGCCCGGCCAAGACGTGCACACCGCATCCTAGTACTCACGCGAGGAGCACAAGATGAGCGAAACGATCCTGCTGGTCGAAGACGACGAAGCCCTGGCCCAGTTAGTGCAACTTCTGCTCGAGCGCGCCGGCTACACTGTGCAGACCGCCAACAGTGGCGAGGTCGGTCTCAGACTGGCACGCCAGAGTCCACCCAACTTGGTGCTGCTCGACATCCTCATGCCAGACATGGATGGTTGGCACGTCTACGAAGCCCTACGACGCATCACGGATGCCCCCGTGTTGTTCCTGACGGCTTTGGGCGATGAGCATAATATCACCTACGGCCTTGGACTGGGTGCTGACGACTACATCGTGAAGCCATTCGGATACAAGGAGTTGGTAACACGTGTCAAAGCGGCGCTGTCTCGTGCCAGGCGCGCGCGCGGGGAGCAGACGGTCTTCGTCACGGGCAACTTGCACGTCAACCTGGATACCCACGAAGTGAAGATCGACGACCGCGAGGTAGGCCTGACACCGACTGAGTTCCAGCTCCTTTCCGCGCTGGTACAGGACGCAGGGCGAACAGTGACCCACGACACGCTGCTCCGCAGGGTGTGGGGACCTGAGTACTCCAACCGGCGGGACTACCTCAAGCTCTACATCTGGTATCTTCGCCAGAAGATCGAGCGCGACCCCAGAGACCCTGAACGTATCGTCAGCGAACGGGGCCAGGGATACCGTCTGGTGGTGGAACCTCAGGAAGGATAACACCGGCATTGGTCCCCGAGATCGCGCTCCAGGCTCACGGCAGTTGGCACTTCGACATTCGCTCGGCGATCGTCGGTGCGCTCATAGCCTGGATTCTCGCAGCGGTTCTCTATCGTCAGCGCCGGGCCATCGGAGAGGCTATCCGCAGGGTCTGGGAGCCCGTGGCACAATGGCGCCGCCGTTCGCGTGCCAGCCAGCAGGAGAAATACGTGCGGGCGCTCTGGCAGCGACTCAAACCGCAACTGCTGCCAGAGCCAGATGACCTCAAGTCGGTCTTCGTCCCTCCCATCCTCGAAGCCCCTGCGCCACTCCCGGTATCGGTCACAGAAGCAGCGACTGCGCCACGCACTACCATCGTTCCCTACGCCGCGTTGCTCTCCGGCCATTCGCGCCTCATCCTCACCGGCGAGCAGGGCACGGGACGCACCACAGCGATGGCTATGTTCGTTTTCCAGTCACTTAGGGACCGCGAAGAGGGCAGACAAGATACAGCAGAACGTCTGCCGGTTTGGATCGACCTGTCGCAACCAGAACCGTCACAGAAAAGGGTTCCGAGTGCCGCGGAACGTATCGTGGCGATGGCAACCGCGCATCTTCCCGAGGTACTTCCCCAGTGGCTGCTGCAGCGCCTGCGCCGCGAACGTTGTCTGCTTCTTCTTGACAACTGGGAGCTGCTGTCCCAGGAACGGCGGAGCCAGGTAGCGCGTTGGATCTCAGAGGCCGCTGAGGAGTTCGGTGATGCTATCTGGATCGTTGCCAGCGCTGAGGAAGGGTACAGCGACCTCGTAGCAGAAGGATTCGTGCCGGTACGGATCGTGCGCCAGATGGGACAACAGTGGCAGCCTGCACTCTACACAGCCTGGCAGACTGAGATCGGGCGTGAGAACGAGCCGCCGGACGAGGAAGCACTGACCAGCTTCTCCAAGGCGGCCGCGCTGGGAGCCCCTCTGTGGGAGCTCCACCTGCGCGTCCTCACCCATCTACAGACGCACGAGCTGCCGGATCGCCCTGTGGAGGTCATCGACAGCTACATCGCGCACACGATCTCGGCCATTGACCTGGGCAAAGCGGCGGAGCAAGTCACGGAGCCCGCTCAACAGATCGCACTCGAGACTCTTGTGGCTTTGGCAGTTCGGGAGCGACTCGGCGAACAGCCAGCGGCGACCGGTAAGGACATCCGCGACCTGCTCGAGGTGCAGTTGCAGGACCAACCGGAGCGCAGCCGACGGTTGGAGGACGCAGTCCGCAAGATCCTCACAGGCTGTGGGCTGGTGCGCCACGATGGTCGCTTCTGGCAGTTGGCGCACCCGATCCTCGGCGATTACTTCGTGGCATGCCATCTCGCCCGCGAGGAAACTGGGGCCGCTACGATCGAGGCGAACCTCGATAACCCGAGCTGGAGCGTCCTCACTGAGCTCTACGCTGGACTCGCTGACATTGGGTCGATAGCCGAGTCCTATGTCAGGCGCTCTGAGATGGAAGGTGACCAGACCTGCCTGGTGCGTATCGCTCGATGGGCTGCGATCGCCGACCCTCAAGCCCCCTCCCATCGGACGCTCATCAAGATACTGGCGCGCAGTTTCGTGCTAGAGGGTATCAGTCCAGCGATGCGCCTCGACATCGGGCGGGCCATCGTCCAATCTGCGGGAGAGAGTGCACGGGCCTTCTTCGTCCAGATGCTGCGCAACACCTCCCCCGACATCCGCGGAGCGGCCATTCGCGGCCTTGGCTGGTGCAAGTCCAGTGGAGACCGGATCGTTCTCGCCTCTGTCCTCCGAGACGACAAGACGCCAGCAAAGATCCGTGACAGTGCCGCACGAGCGCTCCTTGACCTGGGTTCGGACGAAGCAGTGAACGTGTTGGCAAAGGTCCTTCCTGACGTTGATGAGCCCCTCATGGCCAGTATCGCCGATATCCTCGCTTCTGATGTCAGGGGCGGCGAGGCACTGCAACAGGCGGCGCATCATCCCGATCTGATGGTGCGGAGGGCGGCAGCTTTCGGACTGGGCAAAGTCGATGAGGATTGGGCCCATGAACTCCTGCTGGAGCTTGCTCGCGAAGACACGGAGTGGGTAGTACGCTCCGCCGCGGAATTGGCCCTACAAGCTCGCGACGAGTCGGAGGGTCTGGTCACGACCGTCACTCCTCCGCCCCAGCCAGAGCAACTCGACTGGTTGATCGGCTGGGCTGCCCGTCAGGGAGAGGGTCTTGGCATTGGAGAAGCGGCGATGGTGATGTTGCGCCGCGCAGCTCAGGAAGGCAATGCCGATGCCAAGGTGCTCAGTGCGTTGACATTGGCGCAGATTGGGCGGGAGTCAGAGGCAACAGTCCTCGAGTCGCTGATGGGGAATCTGGACCCGCTGGTGGCTCAGACGGCAACGTGGGCGGTACGCCAGATCCGCCGGCGTCATCAGGTCTTCTCGGCGCAATAGCCCACCAGTGCGCACCTCGGCGGCCCTATCGCGGCGAGCGCGCAGCCGCGCAGACCTGTCCTCTAGCTAGCCTCAGGCTCCCACGCGACGGTATGACCGTCTCCAACGAGCAACTCGCGCGCCAGGCCAAGATAGGCTAGAGCACCCTGAGACCGCGGGGCGTAGATCACGCCGGGTTCGCCATAGCTGGGAGCTTCACTCAGACGCACGCTGCGCGGGATGAGGGTCTCAAAGACACGTTTGGGAAAGTGACGCCTAACCTGCTCCACGACCTCGTTTGCCAGCGTCGTGCGCCGGTCATACATGGTCATCACCACGCCACGCAAGGCCAGGTTCTGGTTGAGAGCACGCTGAACCAGCGAAATCGTGTGAGTCAACTGGGATAGCCCTTCCAACGCGAGATACTCGCACTGTACGGGAACGACCACACCCTGCGCTGCGACCAGGGCATTGACGGTAAGCACCCCCAGACTCGGTGGGGAGTCAATCAACACATAGTCATAGGCATCGATCTGGACAAGAGCGCGGGCAAGCCGCGTCACGCGTTCCTGGGGCGGCTCGGCATTCAGCTCAACAGCCGCACCAGCCAGGTCGGGCGTGCTGGGCAACAGGTCGAGTCCTTCCCAACGGGTCGCCCGAATTGCATTCCGTGCGGGGAGACCCGCAACGATAACAGCATAAACGTGCGAATCTGACGAGCGGGCATCGACGCCCAGGCTCGTACTGGCATTGCACTGAGGGTCAGCGTCCACAACCAGTGTCCGGAAGCCCCACGTCGCCATCGCCGCAGCCAGGTTCACCACTGTCGTGGTCTTCCCGACACCACCTTTCTGGTTGGCAAACGCATAGCGTAGGGGCATACCGACCTCGTTTGTTACTACCCCAGCATGGCTGTGCACGCCTCGACATCCTCTGCGCCCGGGACACCGGTGATTCCGGGACGCGTCACGGATCGCGAGGCCAAACAAGCGGCGAAACGCGCCGCCGACATCGTGGGGGATCCCATGGCCAGTGCATCGAAGAAGGTGGCAGCAAAGATGTCACCGGCACCCGTGGGGTCGACCTCGGTGACCTGCAATG